>NZ_LJQT01000499.1:19085-66928 GCF_001400515.1 Pseudomonas meliae
GCTCGCGAGGAGCGGCGCTTGCCGTCTTACTCTTCCATGCTGCCCATCGCGGTGGTGTTGAAACCGCCGTCGACGTACATGATCTCACCACTGATGCCCGACGCCAGGTCAGAGCACAGGAACGCGCCGGCATTGCCGACTTCGTCGATGGTCACGTTGCGGCGCAGAGGGGTCTGCGCTTCGTTGGCAGCCAGCATTTTGCGGAAGTTCTTGATACCCGAAGCAGCCAGTGTACGGATCGGGCCGGCGGATACGGCATTGACGCGAGTACCTTCCGGGCCGAGGCTGCCGGCCAGGTAACGAACGCCTGCTTCCAGGCTGGCCTTGGCCATGCCCATGACGTTGTAGTTGGGCATGGTGCGCTCTGCGCCCAGGTACGACAGGGTCAGCAGGCTGCCATTGCGGCCTTTCATCATTTCGCGACCAGCCTTGGCCAGGGCCACGAAGCTGTAGGCGCTGATGTCGTGAGCGATGCGGAAACCTTCGCGAGTGGTGGCGTCGGTGAAGTCGCCGTCGAGCTGGTCACCCGGAGCAAAGCCGACCGAGTGAACGATCACGTCCAGGCCGTCCCACTTCTTGCTCAGCTCTTCAAAGACCTTGGTGATCTCTTCGTCGCTGGCCACATCGCAAGGGAAGCACAGCTCAGGACCTGAGCCCCAGCCTGCGGCGAACTCTTCGACACGGCCCTTGAGCTTGTCGTTCTGGTAGGTGAAAGCAAGCTCTGCACCTTCACGATGCATGGCGGCAGCAATGCCGGATGCGATGGACAGTTTACTGGCGACACCGACGATCAGGACGCGCTTACCGGCGAGAAAACCCATGTGTTGTTCCTCTTCAGGTTAATCGACAGCTACCGGTGCCAAAAAGGCGGCTTCCAGCAGCTGCTGTGTATAAGGATGTTGCGGTGCGGCGAAGATGTCCTGCGCTGCACCCTGTTCGACCACTTGGCCTTGCTTGACCACCATCAACTGGTGGCTCAGCGCTTTGACGACAGCCAGGTCATGGCTGATGAACAAATACGTCAGATTGTACTTGGCTTGCAGCGAGCGAAGCAGCTCGACGACCTGACGCTGTACGGTCCGGTCGAGGGCTGATGTCGGCTCGTCCAGCAAGATAAGCGCCGGTTTCAATACCAGCGCACGTGCAATGGCGATCCTCTGCCGTTGGCCACCGGAGAACTCGTGAGGGTAGCGGTGCCGGGTATCCGGATCCAGGCCAACCTCCCTGAGTGCTTCGATGATCGCCGTCTGTTGCTCGGCGGGCGTGCCCATACCGTGGATTCGCAAGCCTTCGCCAACGATTTCACCCACTGACATACGCGGGCTCAAACTGCCAAACGGGTCCTGGAACACCACCTGCATCTGCCTGCGCAGCGGACGGATCTGCTGTTGCGACAGAGATTCTAGCGCGTTGCCCTTGAAACGTATGGTGCCCTGGCTGCCGATCAGTCGAAGAATCGCCAGCCCCAGCGTCGATTTGCCCGACCCGCTTTCACCCACGATGCCCAGTGTTTGCCCTTGCGGCAGGCTGAAGCGTATGCCGTCCACCGCTTTGACGTGGTCGACCGTGCGCTTGAGCAGGCCCTTCTTGATCGGGAACCAGACTTTCAGGTCCTCGACTTCAAGCAGCGGGGCGCCGGCCGGGTTGGTCGAAGGACCGCCGCTGGGCTCTGCGCTGAGCAACACTTTGGTGTAAGGATGTTGCGGCGAACGGAACAATTCTTCGCACGATGCCTGTTCGACGATGCAACCGCGCTGCATGACACATACTCGGTTGGCTATTTGCCTTACCACGTTCAAATCGTGGCTGATAAGTAACAACGCCATGCCCAGACGAGCCTGCAATTGCTTGAGCAACTCAAGAATTTTCAGCTGTACCGTGACGTCCAGTGCAGTAGTCGGTTCGTCGGCAATCAGCAGCTCCGGCTCGTTGGCCAGTGCCATCGCTATCATTACACGCTGGCGTTGGCCGCCTGAAAGCTCGTGTGGCAAGGCTTTGAGCCGTTTGTGTGGCTCGGGGATGCCTACCAGCTCAAGAAGCTCCAGCGTGCGTTTGGTGGCGTCCTTGCCGGTCAGGCCCTTGTGCAGGCCCAGCACCTCGTTGATTTGTTTTTCGACCGAGTGCAGCGGGTTCAGCGAAGTCATCGGTTCCTGGAAGATCATGGCGATACGGTTGCCACGGATCGAGCGCAGCTTTTTCTCTTCCACTTTCAGCAGGTCTTCACCGCCGTAGCGGATAGTGCCGCTCGGATGACTGGCAATGGGGTAGGGCAGCAGGCGCAGGATCGAATGCGCTGTAACCGATTTGCCCGAGCCGCTTTCGCCGACCAGTGCGAGGGTTTCACCCCGACGGATGTCAAAGCTGATGTTCTCGACCACCCGTTGCCGTGAGTCGCCCGTCACGAACTCGACCGCCAGATCGCGGATTTCGATCAGATTGTCATTGCTCATCTTATTTCCTTGGGTCGAAAGCATCGCGGGCAGATTCGCCGATGAACACCAGCAGGCTCAGCATAATGGCCAGCACAGCGAACGCGCTGATGCCCAGCCAGGGTGCCTGCAGGTTGGATTTGCCCTGCGCCACCAGTTCGCCCAGCGAAGGCGATCCGGCGGGCAGGCCGAAGCCCAGGAAGTCCAGTGCAGTCAAGGTGCCGATGGCCCCGGTGAGGATGAACGGCATGAAGGTCATGGTCGAGACCATGGCGTTGGGCAGGATATGGCGGAACATGATCGCGCCGTTCTCCATGCCCAGCGCTCGCGCGGCTCTTACATATTCCAGATTCCGGCCACGCAGGAACTCGGCACGCACCACGTCCACCAGGTTCATCCAGGAGAACAGCAGCATGATGCCCAGCAGCCACCAGAAGTTGGGTTGCACGAAGCTGGCGAGAATGATCAACAGATACAGCACGGGCAGGCCCGACCACACCTCCAGAAAACGCTGGCCCAGCAGGTCGACCCAGCCGCCATAGAAACCCTGCAGGGCACCGGCGATGACGCCGATGATCGAGCTGAGGATGGTCAGGGTCAGGGCGAACAGCACGGAAATCCTGAAGCCGTAGATCACTCGTGCCAGCACATCACGGCCCTGATCGTCGGTGCCCAGCAGGTTTTCCCGGGACGGTGGCGCAGGGGCGGGGACTTTCAGGTCGTAGTTGATGCTCTGGTAACTGAACGGGATGGGCGCCCACAGGGTCCAGCCATCCTTCGCCGCGAGCAATTCCTTGATGTACGGGCTCTTGTAATTGGCTTCCAGCGGGAATTCGCCGCCGAAGGTGGTCTCCGGGTAACGCTCCAGCACCGGGAAGTACCAGTGACCGTCGTAGCGCACGGCGAGCGGTTTATCGTTGGCGATCAGTTCGGCGCCCAGGCTCAGGCCGAACAGGATGAGGAACAGCCACAGTGACCACCAGCCGCGTCGGTTGGCTTTGAAGCGTTCGAAGCGACGGCGATTGAGAGGAGACAGCTTCATATCAATGCTTCCTGCTTTCGAAGTCGATGCGCGGGTCTACCAGGGTGTAGGTGATGTCGCCGATCAGCTTCACCACCAACCCCAGCAGGGTGAAGATGAACAGGGTGCCGAACACCACCGGGTAGTCGCGGTTGATAGCGGCTTCAAAGCTCATCAGGCCCAGGCCGTCCAGCGAAAAGATCACTTCCACCAGCAGCGAGCCGGTGAAGAAGATACCGATGAACGCCGACGGGAACCCGGCGATCACTAGCAGCATCGCGTTGCGAAACACATGGCCGTAGAGCACCTTGTGGTTGCTCAGGCCCTTGGCTTTGGCGGTGGTGACATATTGCTTGCTGATTTCGTCGAGAAAGCTGTTCTTGGTCAGCAGGGTCATGGTGGCGAAGTTGCCGATCACCAGCGCGGTGACCGGCAGCACCAGATGCCAGAAGTAGTCGAAGATCTTGCCCAGGGTGCTCAGTTCGTCATAGTTGTTCGAAGTCAGCCCGCGCAGCGGGAACCAGTTGAAGTAGCTGCCACCGGCAAACACCACGATCAGCAGAATCGCGAACAGAAACGCCGGGATGGCGTAGCCGACGATGATCGCCGAGCTGGTCCACACGTCGAACTGGCTGCCGTGGCGAGTGGCTTTGGCGATCCCAAGCGGGATCGACACCAGGTACATGATCAGCGTGCTCCATAACCCCAGAGAGATGGAGACCGGCATCTTCTCGACGATCAGGTCGATCACCTTGGCATCGTGAAAGAAGCTGTCGCCGAAATCCAGCGTGGCGTAGTTCTTGATCATGATCCACAGGCGTTCCGGTGCCGATTTATCGAAACCGTACATGCGTTCGATTTCTTTGATCAGTGCCGGGTCCAGGCCCTGCGCGCCACGGTAGTTGGAGCCCGCCACCGATACCTCGGCACCGCCACCCGCAATTCGGCTGGTAGCGCCATCAAAGCCTTCGATCTTGGCGATCATCTGCTCGACCGGTCCACCGGGTGCGGCCTGAATGATGACGAAGTTGATGATCAGAATGCCGAGCAGGGTAGGGATGATCAGCAGTAGCCGTCGCAGAATATAAGCCAGCATGTTATTGCTCCGCGTTCGCAGGCTTGGCCTGATCAGTGGCTGACGGGGTCGCGGTGGCGGGTTTGACATTCGGCTTCGCCCACCAGGTCATCAGGCCGATATCGGAAAGCGCCTTGGCCTTGGGATGGTCGATGTGATTCCAGTAAGCCACCCGCCAGGTTTTGATGTGCCAGTTGGGTACAACGTAAAAACCCCACAGTAATACGCGGTCCAGCGCTTTGGTATGGGTGATCAGGCTTTCCCGGGAGTCGGCGTTGATCAGCCCGTTGACCAGCGTGTCTACCGCCGGGTCCTTGAGGCCCATGAAGTTGCGGCTGCCCGGGTTGTCGGCGCTGGATGAGTCGAAATACACGCGCTGCTCGTTACCGGGTGAGCTGGACTGCGGATAGCCAGTGACGATCATGTCGTAGTCCCGCGAGCGCAGGCGGTTGATGTATTGCGACACGTCGGCGCGGCGAATCACCAGCTCGATGCCCAGATCACTCAGGTTACGTTTGTAAGGCAACAGAATGCGCTCGAATTCGGTCTGGGCGATCAGAAACTCCAGCTTCACCGGGTTGCCCTGGGCATCGACCATCTTGTCGTCGACGATCTTCCAGCCCGCTTCCTGCAACAGCTGGAAGGCCCGGCGTTGCTGTGGACGAATCATGCCACTGCCATCGGTTACCGGCAGGGTGAAGGGTTCGGTGAACACTCGATCCGGAATCTTGCCGCGCAACGGTTCAAGAATTTTCAGTTCTTCGGCAGACGGCAGACCGCTGGCGGCCATTTCCGAGTTGTCGAAATAGCTTTTGGTGCGGCTGTACGAGCCGTTGAACAGCTGTTTGTTGGTCCACTCGAAGTCCAGCAGCAGAGTCAGCGCCTCACGTACCCTGACGTCTTGAAACACCGGCTTGCGCAGGTTGAAGACAAAACCCTGCATGCCCGTCGGATTGCCATTGGGCAGCTCTTCCTTGATCAGCCTGCCATCCCGGACTGCTGGCGTGTCATATGCAGTTGCCCAGTTCTTGGCGCTGGTTTCCACCCAATAATCGAACTGCCCGGCTTTGCCCGCTTCCAGCGCGACGGTGTTGTCGCGATAGTAGTCGGTGGTCAGCACATCGAAGTTGTAGAAGCCCTTATTGATCGGCAGGTCCTTGGCCCAGTAATCCTTGACCCGTTCATAACGCACCGAGCGCCCGGCTTTTACATCGGCGACCTTGTACGGCCCGCTGCCCAGCGGGAAGTCCAGGTTGCCCTTGCTGAAGTCGCGATCTGCCCAGAAATGTTTGGGCAGCACGGGTAACTGGCCAAGAATCAGCGGCATCTCCCGATTGCCCTTGTGCTTGAATTTGAACAGCACGCGCAGCGGGTCTTCGACGACCACCTGATCGACGTCGGCGTAGTAACCCTTGTACATGGGCGACCCGTGCTCCATCAGTGTCTTGAAGCTGAACTCCACGTCTTCGGCACGCATCGGGTGGCCGTCATGAAAGCGCGCTTCCGGGCGCAGGTAGAAGCGTACCCAGCTGTTGTCCGGGGCTTTCTCGATTTTACCGGCAACCAGCCCGTACTCACTGAACGGTTCATCCAGGCTTGCACGGGCCAGGGTGTCGTAGATCAGGCCGATGTCATCTGCCGGCACGCCCTTGTTGATGAACGGGTTGAGGCTGTCGAAACCGCCGAAGCCTGCCTGACGGAACGTGCCACCCTTGGGCGCATCCGGGTTTACGTAGTCGAAGTGCTTGAAGTCGGCCGGGTACTTGGGCAGCTCGTCGTACAGCGTTACGCCATGCTGAGGCGCAGCCTGTACCGTGCAGGCGAGGCTGGCCAACAGCAGACCGGCCGCTTGCGCGCGCAGGGAATGCAATGGGTTCATCGGGGCTTCTCCAGAGTCTTGAGCCACCACGCACGCAGCCCCAGGGTGTAGGGCGGGGTGGTGACCATGGCGAATCGGTTGCGATAGGCAAGCCGATGATTGTTCAGATACCAGTTGGGAATGCTGTAGTGCTGAGCCAGCAGCACGCGGTCCAGCGCTCGCGCAGCCGCGACCTGTTCATCGCGGGTTTGCGCGCCGAGCAGTTTGTTCAGCAGGGCGTCGACCACCGGGTTGGCAATGCCGGCGTAGTTCTTGCTGCCGTTGATCGCGGCCTGGCTTGAATGAAAATATTGCCACTGCTCAAGACCGGGGCTCAGCGTCTGTTGCAGGGGCATGAGAATCATGTCGAAGTCGAAACGGTCCAGGCGTTGTTTGTACTGGGCGCGATCGACGGTGCGCAGCCCTGCATCAATACCCAGGCGTCGCAGGTCTTCGATGTAGGGCTGCAGGATGCGTTCGAGGTTGGGGTTGACCAGCAGGATCTCGAAGCGCAGCGGTTGCTTGTCGGCGTTGAGCAAGCCCTTGTCCGACAGCGTCCAGCCAGCATCGGCAAGCAGTTTCAAGGCCTTGCGCAGAGTGTCGCGCGGGATGCCGCCGCCATCGGTTTTCGATGGGGCAAATGGCTGGGTAAACAGACTGGCGGGCAACTGATCGCGATAAGGCGCCAGCAATAACCATTCAGCCCCGCTTGGCAGGCCCGTCGCGGAAAACTCGCTGTTGGGGTAATAGCTGGTCGAACGCTCATAAGCGTCGCTGAACAGTGTGCGGTTGGTCCATTCGAAATTGAACAACAGCCCCAGTGCTTCGCGTACGCGGATATCGGCGAAGGCCGCGCGCCGGGTGTTCATGAACAGGCCTTGGGTCTGGGTCGGTATGCGGTGCGGAATCTGCGCCTTGATTACCTGACCGTTTGCGACTGCCGGGAAGTTATAGCCATTCGCCCAGTTCTTGGCCTGATGCTCGATGTAGATATCGAATTCGCCCGCCTTGAATGCTTCGAACGCCACATCGCTGTCGCGGTAGAACTCGACTTCCACCCGGTCGAAATTGTATTTGCCGCGGTTGACCGGCAGGTCCTTGCCCCAGTAATCCTTGACCCGCTCGAACACCAGCTGACGTCCGGGCTGCACGCGGGTGATGCGGTAGGGGCCACTGCCCAGCGGCGGTTCGAAGGTAGTCGCCTTGAAGTCTCTGTTCTTCCAGTAATGCTGGGGCAGCACTGGCAGTTCCCCAAGACGCAGAATCAGCAACGGATTGCCAGAGCGCTTGAAGACAAACCGGATGCGATGACGATTGAGGATGTCGACGCGCTGCACTTCCTGCAAGGCGGTGCGGTATTGAGGATGACCGTCCTTGAGCAGCGTTCGGTAGGAAAACGCCACGTCGTAGGCGGTGATGGGCTTGCCATCGTGAAAGCGCGCCTGCGGGCGCAGGTTGAACACCACCCAGCTGCGGTCCTCGCTGTATTCAACGGACTGGGCGATCAGCCCGTAACTGGAGGTCGGTTCATCGCCGGACGGGTCGTACTGCCCTGTGCCCACCATCAACGGCTCGTTCAGTTCATTGACGCCATATTGCAGGAAGTTTCCGGTCGAGACCGGGCTGCTGCCCTTGAATGTGTAAGGATTGAGCGTGTCGAACGTACCAAACGCCATCATTCTCAAGGTGCCACCTTTCGGCGCCTCGGGATTGACCCAGTCGAAATGAGTAAAGCTGGCCGGGTACTTGAGAACACCAAACTGCGCATAGCCATGACTTTCTGTGATGGCTGCGTTGGCGCAGAAGCTCAAGGCCAGGCTGATGGTTAGCAGGAAGGGACGTATCACGATCCGGGCGACTTGGGCTTTCGGGTCGCTAACAGTAACAGCTTGTTCCAGCTGGAAAAAGACTGCAGGTGACTGCGCCGCCGGGGCTGCATCGGCCACCCGCCCCAAGGTTATCGAAGGGCAAGTGGCCGCGATCATCAGTGCGGCAGGTAAACGGTCAGGGTCTGACCGGGTTTGAGGGCCTGCCCGCTACGTGGATTCCAGCGCTTGAGATGTTGCATCTCGACGTTAAAGCGCTTGGCGACCAGGTACATCGAGTCGCCTTTCTGGATCTTGTACTGCATGGATTTCTTTTCGCCGTCTTTGGCGCTGGCGACCGTTTTACTGCTGGATTTGCTGGTGTCCTGCATGACCAGCGTCTGGCCGACCTTGAGCTTCTTGCCGGTCAGCTTGTTCCAGCGTTGCAGGTCTTCGACATCCACCTTGTTGGCTTGCGCGATGGTGGTCAGGTTGTCACCGCTGCGCACCTTGTAACTTCGGGTACGTGACGGCTTGTCGTTGCTGGCCAACGCTTCGAACACGGGCTGTGAATTCTGCATGCTCGGCTTGACCGGTATGCTTAGTGATTGACCGACCTTCAGGCGGTTGCCGGACAGCTTGTTATTGCCCTTGAGCGAGCTGACCGTGACCTGATAGCGACTCGCCAGGCTTTCCAGAGTATCGCCCTTGCGTACGCGGTAAGGCTGCCAGGCGACCAGCTCTTCCTGTTTCATGGTCAGCAGGCTGGCAGTCAGCAGTTGCGCCTTGGACGTTGGCACCAGCAGATGCTGAGGCCCATCGACCGTCAGGCGCTTCTTGTAGGCAGGGTTGAGCTGGATAAGCTCATCTTCGTCAATATCGGCAGCGCTGGCCAATTTGGACAGATCGACGCGCTTGTTGAGTTCGACGACTTCGAAATAGGGCTGGTTGGCGATCGGATTGAGGTTGACGCCATAGGCTTCCGGCGACAGTACCACCTGGGACAAGGCCAGCAGCTTGGGCACATAGTCCCGTGTTTCCTGCGGAAGTGGCAGGTTCCAGTAGTCGGTCGGCAGGTTGAGCTTGTCATTGCGCTCGATGGCACGGCTCACTGTGCCTTCGCCCGCGTTGTAGGCCGCGAGGGCCTGCAACCAGTCACCGTTGAACATGTCATGCAGACGGGTCAGGTAATCCAGTGCGGCAACGGTCGAGGCCTGGATGTCGCGACGTCCGTCATAAAAGCTGGTCTGGCGCAGGTTGAAGTAACGCCCGGTCGAGGGGATGAACTGCCATAGACCTACAGCCTGGCTGCGTGAAACGGCCATCGGGTTGTAGGCGCTTTCGATGACCGGCAGCAGAGCCAGCTCCAGCGGCATGTTGCGTTCCTCAAGGCGCTCGACGATGTAATGCATATACAGGCTGCCACGCTCGCCAGCGTTTTCCAGAAAGGAAGGGTTGTTGGCGAACCACAGGCGCTGCTGGTCGATACGGGGGTTTTGATCGTTGCCTTGTTGCAGTTGAAAGCCCTGACGCATGCGCTCCCACACATCTTGTGGCGGGGCGAGGGGAGTGACGGGCCTGTGAGACAGGAAAATCGGTTTTTGCTTGATGCCGGCGGCCAGATTAGGCGTGCGATGGCTGCTGACCGGGTCGACGCTGGCAGTGCTCTGGCAACCGGCCAGAAGCGCACTCGCGGTGACAGCCATGGCCTGAGCCAACCGAGTCAATGCGTCCGAATGTGAAGGCTTGCTGATAGATGACGACATTGTTCGGGGGGTACATCCAGACGAAAATGTCGGGCGATTCTAGGAAGCAGCCTGCCGTCGGTCAACCTTTCAGAATTTTATTGCGGTTTTATGGTCGGGTCAGAACTTATTTTTCCATGCCCTCAAGCTGGCAAAGACCGCACTCTGCGAGGTGTTTTGCCCGCCGCTCCGTTCGTCCGCTTTTTCTTTAACAGATGTTTCCCGGGTTCGCAGGAACGGGTTGGTGCGTTTTTCCAGAGCCAGGTTCGAAGGAAGGCTGATGCGATTTTCACTACGCCAGCGGGTGACTTCGGCGAGGCGTTGGGCAATATCCTGATTATCGGGCTGGACGGCCTGGGCGAAGCGCAGATTACTCAGCGTGTATTCGTGGGCGCAATAAATCAGCGTGCTGTCCGGCAGTTTGGCCAGACGCTCGAGGGAGTCATGCATCTGCTCTGGCGTACCCTCGAACAGACGTCCACAGCCTGCTGCGAACAGCGTGTCGCCGCTGAACAGCAAGGGCGTTGTAGCGTCTTCATGGTAGAAGGCGATATGACCGAGCGTGTGGCCGGGAACTGCATGCACCACAAACTCGAGGCCGAGCACTGTCAGTCGGTCATGGTCGACCAGTGCGATATCGCGTGCCGGAATAGTCTCTGCCGCAGGTCCGAGTACGCGTGCCCGGGTCGCCTGCTTGAGTTCCGCCACGCCGCCGACATGATCATTGTGGTGGTGGGTGATGAGAATATCGGTCAACCGGTAGTCCGGATGCTCCGCCAGCCAGCCCAGCACCGGTTTCGCGTCGCCAGGATCGACCACAGCGCATTGCTGGCTCGAAAGGTCTTGTAACAACCATATGTAGTTGTCATTGAAAGCAGGAAGGGCGTGGATCTGTATCATGGCGCAGTTCGCATAGCGGCGGACAATGGTGCATCTTAGAGTCTGTTGCCGCTGTACGCGAGCACCTCTGGAGGAGAACTCATGACCGATGAAGCGTTCGCTCAGGCTGATCCTGAGTGGCTTGCATTGATCCGCGCTGCCCGTGAATGGCTTTCCGGGCCGCTGGGGCAGCTTCTGCTCGAAGAGGAACGGCGCATTCTCGACGAAGAGCTGGGGCGGTATTTCGGCGGCTATCTGGTGCATTACGGCCCGTCGGCGCAAGCGCCGCCGGTTGCCCCGCAGGTGCAACGCAATGTGCGGCTTGGAGCACCATTGCCGGGCGTCGAGATTGTCTGCGAAGAGCAGGCCTGGCCATTGAGCGAACACGCGGCGGATGTCGTGGTACTGCAACACGGCCTGGATTTCTGCCTGTCGCCCCACGGGCTACTTCGTGAAGCAGCCAGCAGTGTTCGGCCGGGCGGGCACTTACTGATTATCGGCATCAACCCCTGGAGCGCCTGGGGCATGCGTCACGTGTTCGCTCGGGATGCGCTGCGCAAGGCGCGCTGCATCTCATCCTCGCGGGTCGCCGACTGGCTGAACCTGCTGGGCTTCGCGCTGGAGAAACGGCGCTTCGGATGCTATCGTCCGCCCCTTGCTTCAGCGGCATGGCAGTCACGGCTTGCTGGGCTCGAAAGCCTCGGTGAAGGACGTCAGAGCCCCGGTGGCGGCTTCTACCTTCTGGTGGCGCGTAAACTGGTGGTAGGCCTGAGGCCTGTACGTCAGGTACGCCGCGACCCTATCGGCAAGCTGATTCCCATGCCGATGGCCAAGGTCAGTCGCAACACTCAGGATCATTCCTGAGCAATGCCCTGATGCACATGAAGCCCATCATTCTGGAAAGGTCGTAATGAGCGATAGCGTTGAACTCTTCACCGACGGTGCCTGCAAGGGCAATCCTGGCCCGGGCGGGTGGGGTGCCCTGCTGGTGTGCAAGGGTGTCGAAAAAGAGCTGTGGGGTGGCGAGGCCAACACCACCAACAACCGCATGGAGCTGACGGGTGCCATTCGCGGGCTCGAAGAGCTCAAGCGTCCCTGCGAAGTGACGCTGGTGACCGACTCTCAGTACGTGATGAAAGGCATTACCGAGTGGATGGTCAACTGGAAGAAACGCGGCTGGAAAACCGCGGCCAAGGAACCGGTCAAAAATGCCGATCTGTGGCAGCTGCTCGATGAACAGGTCAGCCGGCATAACGTGAAATGGCAGTGGGTACGAGGCCATATCGGCCATCCCGGCAACGAGCGTGCCGACCAGCTTGCCAACCGTGGTGTTGACGAAGTGCGTGGCATAAAAAGCTGATATTCGTCAGTCGACGTTCAGTCAGATACTCTGTACGAAATCGAGGATGACATTGCCTGCCGCGTGCGGCGCCACGAGGACGCGGTCCGGTATTTCATGACCCCGTATTTCATGATGAGCCACGTCATTACGCGCCAGTATTGCGCGCAGATCGTTGAGGCTCGTGGTGCGCAGCCGGATGGAAATCGCATGGGGGCGCTCCCTGGTAATTGCAGGTAGCTCGACGCCCGGAAATTCCAGGGCAGCTGTCGCGGCGTCGATGGCACGCAATACGCCGCATCGGGTATCAGCCTCCAGGGCGGCACCGTTGTATGTCACCGCATTGCCGTAGATAGCTCGCCAGCGGGGTTCAAGCCGTTCGGGGTCTGCCAGATAGGTGATCGCCAGAATCCCGTCTGCACCATTGGGGTGGTTCTGCCAGCCGCGCACCCAGATCAGCTCAGGACGATGCTGATGGCAGATAAAGTTGGAGGCGTCCGGGAGTTCCGGGTCGATGAAGAGCGCCAGCGAAACAACGGCTTCATCGTCGCGACCATCGGGAAGCGTCATTTTTCGGCGAAAATCAATACGGCCCTGGCTTTCAAGCCCTGCAGCTGCCATACGCGCGTGGTCATCGTCGGCATCTTTACTGTGCAGCGCCACCAGCGAAACGCCTTCTTCGCCGCGGTCGAGGAATTGACCCAACTGACGTCCGAAGCAGAAACCGTTTACCGAGTGGGTGCCGAATTTCGAAGCATCTTCGACGCTGATCAATTCGATAAAGTTACTGGGAAACATCATCAACGAGGTGACGGTTCCCCAAGGGTGGTAGCTGACCGGCGACGGCGCGAAGCCCATTCTGCGATACAGCTCCAGAGCCTCGGCATGACTACGCACGGTGACAAGAGGATGATCGATACCCTGCGCAAATTGAGCAACGGCTGTCATGGTAATAGCTCCTGATTAGCCTTTGGATTTTGTCGTAAAGGTCGCCAGAAAAGCAGGGGCATTACCCACCACCTTTGCCGGTGTGCCAGCGACGACCGTTTCAGCCGCCACTGCTTTGAGTACGACCGAGTTGGCCGCCACAATGGCATTTGCTCCTACTTCGATGTTTCCCAGAACGGTTGCTCCGGCGCAAAGCAAATAAGTGCGCCTCTGCGGATTTTCGGGTGTCGGTCGCCTGCTTCGTTGAGGGTGCTGCCCAGCGTGACACCGTGCCAGAGGCTCACTTGATCTTCGACTACAGCGGTTTCCCCGATAACAAGGCCGATGCCATGGTCGACAAACAAGGATTTGCCGAGCCGCGCCGCCGGGTGAATATCGATGCTCCAGGTGTTGGCCGCCCAGTTCTGTACTAGCACCGCGCTTTGCTCATCGCCCTCAGCCCACAGTGCATGGGCGATGCGGTATGCCTGAACGGCCTGTATGCCCCGGAAGGTCAGAAAGGCCGTGAGGTGATCCGGTCAGGCAGGATTGACTGTTTCCAGATGGTTGATATCGGCAGCTGCTGCCTGAGCGATGGACGGCCTGGCCTTTATGATCGCCTTGAACCAGTCTTCCAGCGCCACGTTACTCGCTTGGGCCTGCATCTGTCGGGCAAGGTTCGCAGCGAGCGCATCCTCGAAAGTCGAATAGACCAGCAGGTGGCTTGTCGCATAATCGCCGAGTACCGGGTTGCGCTCGGTCAGTTGCCGGGCTTGATCGCGAAGGCGCTGCCAAAGAGGGCTCATATCGATCTCCTGTTGCCGATGGGTCGAGTATGGACACGCGGCAGACGCGTCAGCAATCATCGCAAACTCGGAACTCTGTTGCCTTTATCGCAACTCATGATGCAACTCGGGAGGCGGGCGAGTTCCGGGTAAAATCGCCGAATCCGTTGTATCCCTGCAGCGCCTGCTGACGTTTATCCCTTTCTATTGCGGTTGGATCCGACAGGCTCGCAGCTTCCATGGCGTGTTAGAATCGCGGTCTGTAGATGAGGCGACAGTCAATGGCATTACAAAACCTGGATAACAGATCGATCGTTCTCGATACCGAAACCACCGGTATGCCGGTGACAGATGGTCACCGGATCATCGAGATCGGTTGTGTCGAGTTGATTGGCCGGCGCCTGACCGGTCGGCATTTTCACGTGTACCTGCAACCTGATCGCGAAAGTGACGAAGGCGCGATTGGTGTTCACGGTATCACCAACGAATTTCTGGTCGGCAAGCCCCGGTTTGCCGAAGTCGCCGATGAATTTTTCGAATTCATCAAAGGCGCGCAACTGATCATTCACAACGCGGCGTTCGATGTTGGCTTCATCAACAACGAATTTGCCTTGATGGGTTCGCAGGACAGGGCTGATATCACCCAGCACTGTTCGATCCTCGACACCCTGATGATGGCCCGCGAGCGCCATCCGGGGCAGCGCAACAGTCTGGATGCCCTGTGCAAGCGCTACGGCGTCGACAACTCGGGCCGCGAGCTGCACGGCGCACTGCTCGACTCTGAAATTCTGGCCGACGTCTACCTGGCGATGACCGGCGGGCAGACCAGCCTGTCGCTGGCTGGTAATGCCTCTGACGGCAACGGCTCCGGTGAAGGCTCTGGCAACCGAGGCAGCGAAATCCGCCGTTTGCCTGCCGATCGCAAACCTTGCCGCATCATTCGTGCTTCGGAAAGTGAACTGGCCGAGCATGAAGTCCGTATGAGCACCATTGCCAAGGCATCCGGTGCACCTGCTTTGTGGGTACAAATGCTGGAAGCCGCAGCGCAGACGTCCTCCTGACAGCAACCAGCGAGTGGTGACATGAACCTGGCAAACCCTGCCTTGAGCATTCGGATCGCAGACGAATGCTTTGAGGACTACATTCTCAATAGCGAATTCACGTTTACAGTGCTTGGCTATGCCCAACCGCGTATCGGCGAAAGCGTTGATTCATGGCAGGTTGAGCTGGTCGAGCCGTACAGCAAGAATTATGGTATCGATTCTCAGGAGTTTGCCGATCATCGCGATGCCGCCACGAGTTCGGTGATGGTGGCCTGGCTGGATGACCGCCCGGTTGGCCATATCGTGATGAGCACTCACTGGAGCGGGTTCGCCTACATCGATGAATTGGCGGTAGACGAGTCGGCGCGTCGTCATGGGGTCGCGCGCTCATTGCTCGATGTCGCTCAATTCTGGAGCCGCAAGCGCAATCTGCCCGGCATCGTTCTGGAAACCCAGAACAATAACCTGGGTGCCTGCAGGTTGTATGAGCGTTGTGGATACGTGGTAGGCGGGGTGGACCATATGCGCTATCGAGGCATAGATCCCAACACACGTGAAACGGCAATTTTCTGGTATCTGATCTTTTCTGACTAGCAACTTCCCGCTGGCAGCGGTAGCTCGAGCGGGAGTTCTGTTTGTATTACGGCGTTGTACGGGTGATTTTCACGCCCGATTGCACCAGTTGAAAGTCTTCACCGCCCAAATGCTTGACCCGGTCACCAATTGCCAGTCTGTAAGTGATTACCGGCTGCCCGCCCTGCACCTCACCCGGCTGCGATTCCTGGAATTCATGGACCGGGTAGACGCGACCTTCGGCGTCTCTGGCATGAAATTGTCCGACGAGAACTGAAGCCATTTGCTCTGTAACCTCTGAAACTGAATATAACTGCTGGTTTACGAATCCATCGAGGCTAGTAGACCACTGATCTATAGGTGAGTTTGCCGGCAGGAAAAAAATAATCCGGGCGGTTGTGGCGCGTCGGGGAATTGACCAGGGCAATGGTCGTCTAAAGGCGGCTGTTGTTGTATACCTGATATTCCCTATTAATCAGATGACGGATATTTTCATGAGCCAGGTTCATACCATTGCCGTATTGGTCGGCAGTCTGCGAAAAGACTCCATCAACCGAAAAATTGCGCTTGCCCTCGCGGAGCTGGCACCTGCCAGCCTTAAACTTAATATCGTCGAAATTGGCGATTTGCCTCTGTATAACGAAGACATTGATGGCGCTTCTCCGCCGCCAGCTTACAGTGCATTTCGCGACCAGTTGGGCGCTGCCGACGGCGTGCTTTTTGTAACACCGGAATACAACCGTTCGGTGCCGGGTGCCCTGAAAAATGCCATTGATGTGGGCTCGCGTCCTTACGGCAAAAGCGCTTTCAGCGGCAAACCCGGCGCGGTCATAAGCGCTTCTCCGGGTGCTGTCGGTGGCTTTGGTGCCAACCATCACCTGCGCCAGTCTCTGGTATTTCTGGACGTGCTGTGCCTTCAGCAGCCTGAGGCATACCTGGGTGGCGCTGGAAGCTTTTTCGATGAAGCGGGCGCACTGTCCGACAAGACACGGCCATTTCTGGAGACGTTCATCAACGCCTTCGCTGCATGGGTTGAAAAGAACGTCCAGCCTTCCGTTAATTGATGTGAGCGACGTGCGCCTGCGGACCCATTGCTTTATGTAACGCAGGCGCGTCGTGCTACCTCAATAAGCTGTTTCCTTTTCCTCTGCCACGTGCCCCGGCGCAGTGAGCGATGAGGGCTAGTCAAAGGAAACAGCACATGCCAACAGTACTTCCCTATTTTTTCAGCGACTCTCTGCGCAGCCGATTCACACAGGACATTCATGACGCAGTCGGCAGCTCACGCATCAGCAGTGAAGATGGCAAGTGGCTGCAATTATTGGTCGGAGTAAGTGTCGAGCCCAACAGCGATGCACCCCTTCCAAGAGCTGATCGGCTGATCATAGGCGACAATTCGCCCGCTAACGCCGAACTTGCGGGTGCCTTGTTAATCAGTGACCCCACGCCAGGTGTCGCGCCAGTCTTTTTGAGTACCCTGACCTTCGGGGTCGAGCGATTCGAGAGCCGCACTTCGCTGCTAAGTGCCTTGCAGCAGCGGTTTGGCGACGTCAGCGATATATCGACTATCGAGGCAGAGCGTGTCGAGGGCTCGCTCTTCGAAGCGCGTACGCTGGCGATCATGCGCCAGCAGGCCGGGCATCTGGAACGCCTGTTGGTCCAGTTGCAGGAGCTGCCGGACCTGCGAGCTGCGGCAGGCAAGGCCTTGCAGACGGCGTTAGTGCAGAGAGGCGTCGCAGACAGCGTCGACGTTTTCAGTCAGGTGGTGCAGATTCTGGGCACTGACCCCGGAGCCAATCCGGTGGTGTCATCGGTAGTGGATCGGTAGTGGGCACTCAGTATCTGGCTGATGCTGCTGTGCAGGCATTTTCCCTGAACGTTCTTCCGACGGGTCTGATACGGCAATTTCTGGATGCGCGGGGCCTTGTCTTGCCGCAAGCGCAGAGCGAGCTTTTCGAGCTGGCGCTGGCTGACGTGGTTTCGGGAGTCCGCGATGCATACGAGCAATTGCTGTCTGACTACTGGATGTCAAAACGACAGGACGGCCGTACAGCAAGAGACTTTATTGGTCATGCGCTCGCTGAGTGCTTTCTTCAGCATCTTCTATCGAGCCGGGCACATGGCACGATGACTGAAGCAGAGTATCGCTGTTTGCTCAGCCTGTTACCCTCGCAACCTGGCAATGCACAGTCGATACGCGTTCAACGGTTGTCAGTCACCGTTGCTGGACAGGAGCCTGTCAAGCTGGTGGGCGTGTTCCTGATTGATTTTCCCGCAGAACAGCCGTCGAGTGCGTTTCTCTACTTCTCGCTGTCGGGCTTCTTGCGCTTTGATGATCCGGCTCGTGCAATAGCGCACGTACTGAGCGACCCCTCACGTGCCGAGCTGCTGTTTTATTCATCCTTGAACGATCACCTTGCCATTAAAGAGAAGGGTAAGGTCGAGTCGTATCAGGATGCGTTAGCCAACGTGTTTTTCAGTGAATTCGCTGACTCTGTGATCGCTCTGCAAAAGCGCAATTTGCGTTATGTCCTGGGCCTGCCACCGATCCAATATGAAAAAAATCCGGTTCGGGTTGATGATGCACTGGATATTCGCGCACTACTGGATGGCCGGCTATCAAACCTCCACGACTCAGGGCGCTGGCGTCCGGAAGTGCTGCCCTTTGGCCAAACCTGGGGAGCCTCGATCCAGGCTAGCGTGGGGGAGCATCCGAAGCTTGTTTCCGAGCCTTCTTACAACTGGATTGGCAAACTGAAGAAGCTTGATGTGTTGCTTGAGCGCGTTGATGTTCTACATGCCGGTGTAGAGGGCTGCATGCGTCACGCGCTGAACCGTTACCTGGCTGTAATTGGAGGACCACCTCTGGATGCCCGGGCCCTTTGGATCTTGCCGGCTGCCATGGATGGGGTGCCTGTGCGGCTGCTTTCGTTGGCGCTTGACCGCGTTTGTGGCTACACGCAGGACCCCCTGTCAGACAGCGTGGTGGTGGCAGGGCTGATAACTCCGGTTCTGAATCGGCCGTTGCAACGCCTGCCGTTGGCATTGCTCGAACACATACTGGTCTGTGTACAGGAGGAGTTTCCTCGCCGCTTCGAAGAGCAAATCAGCCAATTCTATTCACGTACGGTTCGTCAGCTGGATAGCAGCGAGCGCCCCGGTGTGATATCCGGCCTGGTCCGCGAGTATGCACTGCGCCTGGAATTGCTTGTTGAAAAGCGTACAGGTTTGCTTCCCGAGTCGGTCATCGAGAGCGTTCAGCAATTACTGGACCGGCCACTGCCTGGTCTCAGGGAGGCTCTGGGTGAGTCACAGGTCGATGCGTTCACCGTTTCTGTTCAGTTCGATCCTGAATCACCTGCAATCCAGGTGCCCAACGCGTTCGTGATCAATAACAGGCTTGCTCACAGCTCGCCCGCTCTGTGGGTACTGAGCAAGGGACTTGTAAGTTTCGAAACCCTGCAGGCACTGAAAGACTACATTGCTGCGCGGTTGACAGGTTTCGAACTGGTTTCGCACTTGTCGGGGGTTCTTGCCGAGCCGGACAGGCAGAGGCTGCTTGATCATCGTACCCGGACTGGCACGCTGGATCTCAAGGTAAAACTGCAACGCATTGAAGAGCATTTCATCGAAACGTTACAACGTGGCGAGGTGGAACGTCAGCGAAGCACTGTGGCGTATCTTTATCAGCAGGCCGTGACCTGGCGGGTACCGTCAGAACTTTTCGTCAACCTGCTGAGTGCAGGAGAGCGCGATGACCGAAATCGCCAGGCTCTTGGCTATCTGGGCGTTGCCATCCAGTTCATCATCTACAAAGCCATCGTCCCTTCATGGGTCAGCGAAGCGTCGGGGACTGATCAGATTACGCTGGTGAATGCCCTGCAGCGGTTCTATGTGACCTGTATCGGCCAGAAAGATTTTTTGTTTGATATACCCAGTCTCTATGACTACTCCTGCGAGCGACTGAAAAGCAGGTTCAACACTGATTTCACCGAGCCTCGCCCTGACCCTGAAAGCGTCCGGGTGACAATGGCGCATTACATTCCTGTCCCGGTCGCACCGGGGCAGACACCCCAGTCGATACCGGCGGCCACACAATCAGTCAGCGAAACCCTTGTGGAATATGCCATCGACCGTTTCCTGTCCAGGCAGGACGGGGTCATCCTTCTCTCATCAGCGCACGATAAGCCACTGAACGCGTCGCTCACTCCGGCTTACGTTCGTGATCTGGTGAGGTCGCTGGACATCGCTGCGGGTTACCGGAGCATGCTCGACCCGATCCTTGCCGCGACTGCTCCTGATTACCTCAAGCGACGCAAACTGTTCGTCGATCAGATCCCTTCGCTGGATATACTGCGAGCGTTTGCGCTCAGGCTCAAGAATGAGTTGTCCGAGCAAGCTTATACGGTCATCGAAAACGTTCTTGATATGCCTGATGCCATTGCACGCCTTCCCGTCAACGGCTGCAAGATGGTATTCAGCCCCCTGCAGTTGCTCCCTGCCAAGGAAGGCTGGGAGCCGACCCTCGTACTCAATACGTATCTGATGGGGCCGCATGAAAGCCAATCGGGGCCGTGGGTGCTTTACGCGCCACTGCACGACGAATTTGTTTTCAAGGAGTACCCGGACCAGGCTGCGCTGTTGAGGGACATCCATACCTCTACCTATCTTCAAGCGTACATTCTGGATCGTGTTGATCCCCATTTGCGCAAAGTCTATGACAAAGGTGGCTTCGTGGAGCCGCATCTACCTTTCAGTGCAGAATCCTCTTTTGACGTGCCCTTTGATACTCCTGCACCGGTGACCGTGCAAATCGATCCCTATAACGGTAACTGTCTGCTGCTGATGTTCGAGGGCGCTCTGGATACCCTGAAGTTACAAGTGCAACAGCACAGCGTCACTAATGCCGAACAGCGCCGCGCTGCTTCCCGGTACCTGTTCACTTTGGGGGCCGAGCAAGTCATGGCACTGATGCCGGGGCGTCTGGGTGCATTGGTTGGTATCATCCAGGGGCAGGCGCTATTGAATCTGTCGGTCATCTCGGCCGGGGGGCAGCACTGGGGCAAGGCCCTGTCGGAGTTCATGGCTGCCTTGAGCGTAATGATCTCTTCCGGGCAGAATTCTTCGGCATTCACATCACGTACGGTTGACGAGACCAGCACGTTACCGGACGACGCTGCTCTGTCCGACACGCTTTTGCAACTGGAAGATGAGCCCAATGAGTCCGGGTTTTCCTGGAGCAATAGCTCACTGACGCAGCAGATAAGAGACCGCCTGCGCGAATTCGAAGCTCATGAGATCGCCTTGGACACGCTGCAAAGGGATGAGCTGTTAAGTGTCTACCGCGATCCGGCCACCGATAGAAAGTATGCAGCCATTGGTGGTAAGACCTATGAATTGCAGTCCGATGAGGACGGTTGGTTCATTATTGCGGGCAAGAAGATTGGCCCCTCGGTCAGTCTTGATGCCGATCAGCAATGGAAACTCGATATTCAGGGCGGACTAAAAGGTGGCGGTGGTGCACTTACCCGTATTGAAGGCAGCGTCATTGATGATCTGGTTGACGACCTGATAGTCATCAATGCTCGAGGTATGTCCGAGATTCGACATTCCTATCGAGAAATGGCCCAGGCCATCGAAGATGCATATGTTCAGGCTCAGCATTATCTGGAAAACTGCCTGGCCAACCTGACCAGGCGATTGCCGGACGGAAAGCCAGATCCACGGACGGAAAAGATACTGGCTGATTTTTTTGCTCAGAAGGTCCCGGATGAGCATTTATATAAAGTCACCAAAAAGGCCGTTACCAAGATTTACGAGGAGTTGATGAGCCCTTCGATGTCGCCTATCGACTCCAAGCGTTACGTGGTCGGCATTAACCGGGTGGGCAACGAGTCCGCCAGTGCGTTTATCTTCGAAGCTGACCCATTAAGGCGGGTTTTTCTGACTGAGCAGTTCTTTCGTTTGCCTACCTACCGTTTCAAGCTCAACGTCATTCGCTCGGGTGAATTCAAGCATGGTCCGCATTATCGCGCCACGATCCTGATTCATGAGTTATCTCACCTGGTGCTCAAGACTGACGACATTGCCTATCTCGAATCTCAGGCGCCATTTGTTGATTTACTGGATGATGCATCGGAGTATCGACTGCGCATCAGAAACGAGCTGACCTATCAACAGCAGAAGACCCTGTCCTACCACACTGACCGCGACAAACTGTTCAGGCAGCTGTATGAAGACGCGTGGCGCGACTTGAGGCGAACGGACGGTAATGGTAAGCAGACGATTCTGCGGATAGCGGGTAAGAAGACCCTAGATGAGGCTCGAGACGTGTTTTACGACGATGTTCGCAAGCGTATCGACATCACGCTTAAAAACGCCGACTCGGTCGCGTTGCTGGTGACACTGCTTGGGCGGGAGCGATTCATGACGCGCTGACAGCATGCCCCGGCGACAGGCATCGCCGGGGCAGTCGCGTTTATCAGACCAGGTAGTGACGCAGTTCGCGGGCAATCAGCAGACGCTGGATCTCACTGGAGCCTTCGTAGATCTGGGTGATGCGCGCGTCGCGGTAGTACCTTTCGACAGGGTAGTCTTCCAGGTAGCCGTAGCCGCCATGAATCTGGATTGCTTTGGAACACACCCACTCGGCCATTTCCGAAGCGAACAGCTTGGCTTGCGAGGCTTCGGTCAGGCAGGGCTGCCCGGCGCTGCGCAGGCGCGCGGCATGCAGAATCAACAGCCGCGAGGCATTGATGCGGGTGTGCATATCGGCCAACAGGTTGGCGATGCTCTGGTGCTCGATGATCGGCTTGTCGAACTGCACGCGTTCACGCGCATAGGCCAGCGCGGCCTCAAACGCGGCGCGGGCGATGCCCAGGGCCTGCGCCGCGATGCCGATACGGCCACCTTCCAGATTGGAGAGGGCAATGGACAGCCCCTTGCCGCGCTCGCCCAGCAGGTTGGCCGCCGGGATTCGGCAGTTGTTCAAGGTGACAGCGCAGGTGTCGGACGCCCTGATGCCCATCTTGTGTTCGCTGCGGTCGACCACGAACCCCGGGTTTTCGGTGGGTACCAGAAACGCTGACAGGCCCTTTTTACCAAGCTGCGGGTCGGTCACGGCAAACACAATGGCCAGTTGTGCGCGTTTGCCGTTGCTGACGAACTGTTTGGCACCATTGATGACCCACTCATCACCTTGCAACTCGGCACGAGTGCGCAGGTTATGTGCTTCGGAGCCCGCATGCGGTTCGGTCAGGCAAAAGCAGCCTATAGCCCGACCGGTGGCGAGCTTTTCCAGCCAAGTGTGTTTCTGCTCATCAGTCCCGTAATTGAGCACTGGCCCGCAGCCAACTGAGCTGTGTACGCTCATCAGCGTGCCGGTAGCTGCGTCGGCAGCGGAGATCTCTTCAACCGCCAGCGCATAGGCGACGTAGTCGATGTAAGTGCCGCCCCATTGCTCCGGCACCACCATGCCTAAAAGGCCCAGCTCGCCAAGTTTGGCGACCAGCGCATCATCGATCCAGCCAGCCTTTTCCCAAGCCTGGGCGTGCGGGGCGATTTCGTTGCGGGCAAAGTCGCGCGCCATGTCGCGAATCATTACCTGTTCTTCGGTCAATTCAAGGTCGTGCACGACTTAATTCTCCACACCGCTGAAGAAACCCTGCACATGCGCGCTGCTGACGTCCTGCGCGCTTGCGTGTTTCCATTGCGGCTTCTTGTCTTTATCGATTATCAGGGCGCGTATGCCCTCAATCAGGTCGCCGCGCTCGAACCATTGGCGGTCCAGGTGCAGTTCCATGGCAAAGCAGTCCTGTAGTGGCAAGTGACGGCCACGACGGAGCATTTCCAGGGTCACGGCCATCGCCAGCGGCGAGTGACGCTTCATGCGGTCGACGGTATCCAGCGCCCACTCACGGGTGTCGCCGATGACCACCTCTTGCAACTGCTCGAGTATGCTGGGGATATCCGGCAAGCCGAAAAAATGATCAATCGCCGGGCGCAGGGTTTCCAGAGGCGGGTAGGGCAGGCGCTGGGTCGCCAGCTTGGCGAGGGCACCCTGCAGGTCCTTGAGCGGCGTCGATTTCCATTTCAGGTGGTCGAGCATGTGGTCGAGGCGCGTCAGCATTTCGCTGTTCATCGACCAGTTGGCAAGCCCGCAGTACAAGGCATCGGCAGCGCCGATCTGGGACCCGGTCACGCCCAGCCAGGTGCCCAGCTCGCCTGGAAGACGCGACAGGAAATAACTGCCACCGACATCCGGAAAGTAGCCAATGGCGACTTCCGGCATGCCTAGCCGGCTGCGTTCGGTTACCACGCGCAGGTCAGCGCCCTGGACAAGGCCCATGCCGCCGCCCAGCACCAGACCGTCCATCAGGGCCAGTATCGGTTTGCGGTAACGGTGAATGGTCAGGTCCAGCTCATACTCTTCGGCAAAGAATGTGTAGTGCAGGTCCTGGCCGTTCTGATGGCTTTCGTACAGTGAACGGATATCGCCGCCAGCGCAGAATGCTTTGCTACCTGCGCCGCGCAGAACCACTGCATGAACAGACGGGTCGTCAGCCCAGAGGTCAAGCTGCTGGCGAAGTGTGCGGACCATATCCAGATCGATTGCGTTCAGGCCTTCCGGGCGATTGAGGGTCAGGTGACCCATGTGGTTACGCACCTCGACAACGATCGAATCCCGGCTGGAGGGTTGCCGAACCGGGCGGGCCGATGAAACCTGTGAACTCATTCTGAACTCCTTGTTCGGTTGCGCTTTCTTCTTTGTTCGAGTCTTGTTGGAGCGTCGCAGAAGATCCTAGCAGCGCAAATGTGCAAAGCAAAACTGCGTTTAAGCATAGCCTGAAGTTTTACAAAGCCACTATTTAGAGCGTTTGCGGCGAGACTGAGTTTAATGCGCCGGGCTGACCGGGGTGAATCATTGCCTGGCTGATGAGTATTATGACTGTCATTAGTGTCACAAAAGGGAATTCCTCGGGTGCACCCATGAAAGTCTCCATGACCGTTCTCTATGACTGATAAATATGCCCCGCGCGAGTGGGCCGCCCATGAGCGTCCAACCATGCCCGGCTCGCCTTCGACGCCTTTGCATTCCGATGCGCGGCGCTGGGCATTTGCGCTGGTGGGGGTGATCGTCGCGCTGACTGGCGGACTAGGCAACGCGCTGGTGGTTGCCAACCTGCCCTATTTGCAGGGTGCTCTGGGTGCTACGTCGCAGGACATCGCTTGGCTGCCGGCTGCGTACATCATGACCAATGTGTCGATGAACCTGCTGCTGGTGAAGTTTCGTCAGCAGTTCGGTTTGCGCGCGTTCACCGAACTGTTTCTAGTGCTTTATGCACTGGTGACGCTGGCGCACCTGTTCGTCAACGATATTGATTCAGCCATCGCCGTGCGTGCGGCGCACGGCATGGTTGGCGCTGCACTCAGTACCCTTGGGCTGTATTACATGATTCAGGCGTTTCCGCAGAAATGGCGGCTCAAGGCGCTGGTGCTCGGGCTTGGCACCGCCCAGCTGGCGACGCCGCTGGCCCGGCTGGTGTCAGAAGACTTGTTGCAGATCGCCCAATGGCGCGGTTTGTACCTGTTTGAACTGGGTATGGCGCTACTCTCGCTGGGTTGCGTACTGCTGCTCAAGCTGCCACCGGGTGATTGTTTCAAGGCGTTCGAAAAGCTGGATTTCCTGACCTTCGGCCTGTTGGCTGGTGGTTTTGCGCTGCTCTGTGCCGTTCTCTCGCTGGGGCGCATTGAATGGTGGCTGGAAGCGCAGTGGATAGGTCTGGCGTCGGCGGCCTCCATTGTGCTGATCTGCGCCGGACTGGCCATCGAGCATAACCGAAGCAATCCGTTGCTGATCACGCGCTGGCTAGGCAGCGGGGCGATTCTGCGTCTAGGGCTGGCCGTTATCCTGTTTCGCGTGGTGCTGTCCGAGCAGTCAGTGGGTGCCGTAGGCTTTCTTCAGGCGCTGAACATGGGCAGTCAGCAACTGCACACGCTGTACATGGTGATGTTGCTGGGCAGTGTGGCCGGGTTGGCGGTCAGTGCGCTGACCATCAACCCTGCGCACCTGATCAAGCCATTGCTGATTTCTCTGGCGATGATGGCAGTCGGTGCCTGGATGGACAGTCATTCGACCAATCTGACCCGTCAGTCGAACATGTACCTCAGTCAATTCCTGCTGGCATTCGGCGGTACGTTTTTTCTCGGTCCGACGCTGGTGCTGGGGATCAGTGGTGTACTGGCCAACCCGCGCAACATGGTGAGTTTTTCGGTGTTGTTCGGGATCACACAAAACATTGGCGGCCTGATCGGGTCTGCTGCACTGGGCACTTTTCAGATCGTGCGCGAGAAGTTTCACTCCAGTCACATCGTTGAGCACTTGACCCTTATCGACCCGCTGGTTCAGGCGCGATTGCAGAGCTACAGCGCCAGTTACAGTTCGGTTATTGCCGACCCGTCGCTGCGCAACACTCAAGGCATGCGCGCGATGGCTACGGCTGCGACCCGAGAAGCCAATGTGCTGGCCTACAACGATGTGTTCATGCTGATCGCCCTGATTGCCGTACTGACCATGATCTGGATTTCAGCCCGGGTCCTGTGGCTGAAAATGACCACTCAACCTTTGGCGTTGGCACCTGTAGCACCTGCCGCTTCGCCTTCCGTATCCAATTCCGGCGTTAAATCTTCATGAACGAATCCACGACCTCAGATACAGAAGCAACCCGCAGCGCGCCGCCACCTGCACCGTTGACGTCGCCGGTGACCAGCAAGCCGCGCTCGACCCGCAAGCGAGTCGTGTCTTCGGTGATTTTCGCTGCCGTCGCGCTGGTCGGGGTGCTGGTTGTGCTATACGCCTGGCAACTGCCACCGTTCGCAAGTCCGATCGAGAGCACCGAGAACGCCCAGGTAAAGGGCCAGACCACGCTGATCGGGCCGCAGTTGAGCGGGTATGTTTACGAAGTGCCGGTTCAGGACTTCCAGTTCGTCAAGGCCGGCGACTTGCTGGTGCGTCTGGATGATCGTATTTATCGCCAGCGCCTGGATCAGGCCATTGCGCAACTGGCGGTACAGAAAGCCTCGCTGGCTAATAACCTGCAACAGCGACGCAGTGCCGAAGCGACCATCGGCCAGCGCCAGGCTGAACTGCAGAACAGCATCGCCCAGAGCCGCAAGAGTGCTGCCGATCTGCGCCGCAATCAGGCACTGGTGACCGATGGCTCGGTATCGAAAAGCGAGCTTGATGTGACCCGTGCTGCCGATGCGCAGGCAAATGCCGCGGTCGCTGAAGCCAGGGCGGTATTGCAGATCGCCCGCGAGGATCTGCAAACGGTGATCGTCAACCGTGGCTCACTGGAAGCTTCAGTGGCCAATGCTCAGGCGGCCATCGAACTGGCGCGCATCGACCTGGACAACACCCGCATTGTCGCCCCGCGTGACGGGCAGTTGGGGCAGATCGGCGTGCGCCTGGGTGCCTACGTCAACTCGGGTGCACAATTGATGGCGCTGGTACCCGAGCAGCGCTGGATCGTTGCCAACATGAAAGAAACCCAGATGGCCCATGTGCGCCTTGGCCAGCCGGTAAGCTTTACCGTCGATGCGCTCGACGGTCACGAGATGCACGGCCACGTACAACGAATTTCGCCTGCCGCAGGTTCTGAATTCAGCCTGCTGCCTGCCGATAACGCGACCGGCAACTTTGTGAAGATTTCCCAGCGCATCCCGGTGCGCATCGTGGTCGATGCCGATCAGCCAATGCTCGAGCATTTACGGCCGGGCATGTCGGTGGTGGTGAGTATCGATACCAGCGTAGAGGGTGATGAACCATCGGGTCCCGAGGCACGATAATCTCGCCACCCCTATCGTGCGACGCAGAGCGTCGCGACCTGCATTCCCACGCTGGAGCGTGAGGAACGATCATCGCAACTATCGTGCGGCGCTCCGCGTCGAGACCTGCATTCCTACGCTGGAGCTTGCGGAACGATCATCGCAACTATCGTGCGGCGCTCCGCGTCGCATGCATTTCTGGACGCTCCGCGTCCTCTTTGCGACCTGCATCAAGACTTGATGGCAGCAGGCACCGCTCGCTGAAGACCTCAAAACAGTTTGCTGAACACCCAGTACAGCGAACCCGAAAGCAGGATGGCAGCCGGCAGGGTCAACACCCAGGCGGTGGCCAGGTTGCGTAAGGTGCGCATTTGCAGGCCTGAACCGTTGGCGACCATCGACCCCGCTACCCCGGATGACAGCACGTGGGTGGTTGATACTGGCAGCCCGTACATGTCCGCCGCGCCGATGGTGAACATCGCCACGACTTCTGCCGACGCGCCTTGTGCGTAGGTCATGTGCGTCTTGCCTATGCGCTCACCTACCGTCACGACGATGCGTTTCCAGCCGACCATCGTGCCCAGCCCCAAGGCGATAGCGACCACAATCTTGACCCAGGTCGGAATAAAACGCGTCGCGCTGTCGATCTGCCCTTTGAACGCATCGAGCTTGGTCTGCGTATCGGCGTCGAAATTGCCTACCTTGTTCTTATCCATCACCCGGATGGTTTCCGAGGTCAGGTACATGTCGTTTCGAACGTTGGTCACCGCTTCCGCAGGCACCTTCGAGAGCGAGCCGTAGCTGGCGACCTGATTGCCGATCTTGCCGGTCATGACCGCCAGCGCAGGGATCAGGTCGGGACCTGCCTGTTTGCTGACCAGATAATCCGACAGGGTCTGGCGCGAGTCAGCCGGGGCAGGCAGGGGAACACTGCGCATCAGTGCCTGTTGGGTGACCTCTGCCACCGCGCCGAACTGAGTGGCCTGATCGGCCGGCATAGTGCGGTTGAGCGCATAGGCCATCGGCAGCGTACCGACCAGAATCAGCATGATCAGCCCCATGCCTTTCTGCCCGTCGTTGGAGCCATGAGCAAATGATACGCCGGTGCAGGTCACGATCAGCATGGCGCTAATCCACAGCGGTGGCGGTGCATTGCCTTCTGGTGCCTTGTACAGCGCGCGGTTCTTGATGAACATGCGCATGGCCAGCAATAGCAAGGCGGCACAGCCGAAACCCACCAATGGAGACAGCAGCAGCGAGTAGCCTATTTTGGTTGCCTGAGACCAGTCCACGCCGCTGGTCCCGTCCCGTCCGTGCATCAAGGCGTTGGCGATGCCGACACCGATGATCGAGCCGATCAGCGTATGCGACGAGGACGCTGGCAAGCCCAGCCACCAGGTGCCCAGGTTCCAGATGATCGCCGCGATCAGCAGGGCGAAGATCATGGCGAAGCCTGCCGATGAGCCGGTTTGCAGAATCAGCTCCACCGGCAGCAGTGCGATGATGCCGAACGCTACTGCACCGCTGGAGAGCATCACGCCGAGAAAGTTGAAGAACCCCGACCAGACCACCGCAAAGCCGGGTGGCAGGGAATGGGTATAGATCACGGTGGCGACTGCGTTGGCGGTGTCATGGAAACCGTTGACGAACTCAAACCCCAGTGCAATCAGCAACGCCACGCCCAGCAGCACGAACGGGGTCCAGGTGGTAACCACCGTGCCCATGTCATCGACATCCTGCTTGAGGCTGTAGCCAGTAAATAGCAGGCCGGCGATGAGTATCGCGAAGAAAATGACCATGGTCAGTCGACCCGGTTTGCGCCCGAAGTGAGTTGCCGACAGGCCCGCCCGGCCCGTCGCATCGGGAGAAAGTGCGTTTATAGCCATGTTCGCAATCCTGATTGAAAGAATATTGACATGGTCATTGCAAAATGTGACAGAGATGCGACATGCGAGTAATCAGTGGCCTTTTGCGCCAGATTTCTGACAACCGGCAGGCCGGGTCAATAATCGACACGTTTGCGAAATGCCCAGCGTCCCGCGACCAGCGTAAACGTCGCGACCAGTGCCACCAGAATCCAGAAGCCTTCAGGGTCGGACGCCAGTGGTACACCCCCCACGTTCATGCCGAAAAAGCCCGCGACAATGTTGATCGGCAATGCCAGAACTGTTACCACGGTCAGGGTAAACAGGGTTCTGCTGCTCTGTTCATTAAGGTTGGCGGCAATCTCTTCCTGCAACAGTTTGATGCGCTCGCCCAGTGCCGTGAGGTCGTTGATCACCAGCGAGGACTCTTCAATGGACTGGCGCAGCGCCTGGACATCCTGCTCGCGCAGCCATTGCGGAGGCTTGTGCAACAGGCGCATCAAAGAGCCCGGTTCCAGCGCCAGCAGACGCTGCAGTCGCACCAGCACACGGCGCATGGCACCGAGTTCGGAGCGATTGTTGCTCAGTCGCTGTGAAAGCAACTGGTCCTCAATGCGGTCGACGTTGACGCTGGTCTTGCGCAGAAACTGGGTCAGCACTTCGCCCTGATCGCTCAGCAGGTGAGCGAGCAGTTCCAGCGGTGAATCGAACTGTTCGCCGCGTTTGACCGCCGAGCGCAACTTGTCTACCGAACGCAGTGGCTGCAGCCGGGCGGTGATCAGCAAGCGCTGTCGAGCGCAGACCCACAAGGTCGAGATGTCGGTCGAGAGCCTGTTGAAATCGAACACCACATCGTTGACTACTGCCAGCAACGTGGCGTCGACGTGCTCGATTCGGGTGGAACGCGAACCCTCGTGCAGGGCCTCGAAAAACTCTTCTGGAAGGTCCAGATGGGTTTTCATCCAGCGCTCGCAGGCTGCGTGCGACAGGTTCAGGTGCAGCCAGATGAAGTCGTTCTCTTCGGGAGGATTTTGCAGGTAATCCAGCGCGGCGGCCGAGCCGATTTCCTGGCCACTTTCAGCGTGGCGAAAACGGAAGCCGTAGAGCAGACCGAAAAGGTCGGAGTCCTGATGATGGTGCGCGATACTGTGGTTCATGGCTGTCCACGTGCGGCCTGGCCCGGGCAGGGAGGCGAAGTCCGCATGATGACAAGGCGTTATTTCATATTTGTGACAGCTTGTTGCCGGGTGTGTCATCTGTCACATGAAGAGACGGCCGCATTGGCGGCCGTTCAGTCAATCGACAGCTGCTACTGCATCGACACCGGTCAGACCGTTGCCAGCGGTACTTTGCGAGTCGGCGCTGGCCAGGCCAGATCAATGTCGGCCAGGTCGCGCTCGGTGAGGCGAATCTGCTCGGCAGCGATATTCAGACGGATATGCTCGGGGTTGGTCGCCTTGGGAATGGCGATCATGTTGTCCTGACGCAGCACCCACGCCAGGGAAATCTGCGCCGGTGTTGCGTCATGGCGTTTGGCGATTTCGTGCAGGGCAGGGTGGTAAAGCAGATCGCCGGCCTGGCCAATCGGGCAGTACGCCATCATCGGTAAGTGGCGGTCTGCGCTCCACAGCATGAGGTCGAACTCGATGCCGCGTTGTTCCGGGTTGTACAGCACCTGATTGGTCGCGCAACGCTGGTTGTTCAGTTCGATCATGTCCGGGACATCAAAGTTGGAAACACCCCAGGCGCCGATTTTACCCGCTTCCTGCAAGCGTTCGAAGGCTTCGACGGTTTCGGTCAGTGGGTACTGGCCCGGCCAGTGCAACAGATAAAGGTCGATGTAGTCGGTGTTCATCCTTCGCAGGCTTGCTTCGCACGCGGCCGGGATACCGCTGCGGCTGGCATTGTGCGGGTAGACCTTGCTGACCACGAATACCTTGTCGCGTTGCCCGGCGATGGCTTGCCCGACGATCTCTTCGGCAGCGCTGTCGGCGTACATCTCGGCGGTGTCGATCAGGGTCAGGCCCTGTTCGATACCCATGCAAAGGCCAGCAATTTCTGCCGAGCGCAGGTGCCCTTTTTCACCCATGTGCCAGGTGCCCTGACCCAGCACTGGCACAGTTCTGCCTGCCAATTCCAGTGTGCGCATGTGACCCCCTGCAATAAATAAGCAGCTAAATGAGCGGTTGATTAAGCAGGTGTCAGGCAACAAGAGGCGCACTAGGTTCCGTGCACCCCATCGCAATGCAGATTTAAACCCGGAACTGCTTCAGCAGCCCGTTCAGTTCTTCACTCAAGTCGCGCAGGTGCAGGCTGGCCGAAGTCGATTGTTCAGCGGCGAGTGCAGTGCTTTGGGACAGTTGCGCGGCCTGGGTCACGTTCTGGTTGATGTCGTCCACCACATGCGTCTGTTGCAGAGTAGCGCTGGCAATGGAGGTGTTCAGGCTATTGAGGTTGCGTAGCGCCTGACTGATGGACGTCAGGCTCTGGCCTGCCTGGTTGGCCTGCTCGATAGTCAGTTGCGAGGAACGGCTGCTGTCGCCGATTACCTTGACCGCCGCGTCGGAATGCTTTTGCAGGCGTTCGATCATGGCCTGGATTTCTGCAGTCGACTTCTGGGTGCGCTGGGCCAGCAGACGTACTTCGTCAGCCACTACGGCAAAGCCACGACCCTGTTCACCTGCGCGTGCCGCTTCGATGGCGGCGTTCAGCGCCAGCAGGTTGGTCTGCTCGGCAATCGAACTGATGACTTCCAGTACGCTGCCGATCTGCGTGCTCTCGCTGGCCAGACTCTGCATCACTTCAACGGCTTGGCCGATGGTGGTGGACAGGTGTTCGATCTGGCGCAGGCTGTTATCGATGTTGACCTGACCCTGCTGCGCCTGTGACTCGGCATCACGCATTTCGTTGGCGGCCTGCTCGGCGTTCTTGGCCACGTCTTGTACGCCATAGGTCACTTCGTTGATCGCGGTGGCAACCAGGTCCATTTGTTGGGACTGCTGCTCGCTGCGTTTCTGCGCCTGCCCGGCATTGCTGCCCAGATCCGTTGAGGCCTGGCCCAGCGCTACTGCCGAATTCTGCAACTGGCCGACGACATTGCGCAGCTTGGCGACAAAGGCGTTGAAGTGAACGCCCAGCTCGGTGATTTCATCCTTGCCGTGGGTTTCCAGCGTACGGGGCAGGTCACTTTCGCCACTGGCGATGCTGGCCATTGCACCGACCGCCGCTCTCAGCGGTCGCACGATACTGCGCACAATCATGACCAGTAGCAGGACCATGACCAGCACGATGCCTGCGATGAAGATGCCGGCGTTCCATAGCTGTGCCTTGAACTCTGCCGCTACGTCATCGACGTATACGCCCGACCCCAGAATCCAGCCCCAGGGCTGAAAAAGCTGCACGTAAGAAGTTTTTTTCACCGGCTCGCTGGCGCCGGGCTTGGGCCAGCGGTAATTCACCATCCCGGCACCCTGGGCTTTGACCAGCGTGACCATTTCGTTGAACACCGCAAAGCCGTCCGGGTCCTTGATGGTCGATATGTCCTGGCCTTCAAGTTTGGGGTTGGTGGGGTGCATGATCATCACCGGGCGCAGGTCGTTGATCCAGAAGTAGTCGCTCTGGCTGTAACGCAAGCCCTTTATCTCTTTCAGGGCCTGTTGTTGCGCGGCTTCGCGCGTCATGCTGCCCGCGGCTTCAAGCCCTTGGTAGTAGGTGAGTATGCCGCTGGCGGTCTGGACCACATGCATGGTTTTTTCGGCCTTGGCCTGATACAGATCGTTATGGATCTGTCTGAGCAGGGTCGCCGACAAAACAAAAAGCATCAGCACTGAAACCACAAGGATCAGCCACAGACGGCGGCTGATGGAAAAACTGCGCATACTCATGATTATCATCCCGTGCATTATTTTTTCTTTTTATGGAAACCGAGCCGCGCAACGCGCGATGCAGAGCCTTTTAAGCTTCTCGGCGCATCATGACCAAACATGAGATGACAGTCATATTTTTTTACAGACCTACATCGGTATAGCGAAAGGCTTACAGCAACAGACGCGATTGGCTCTATCGACGGACCCTCAGAGAATGTAGGATCCAATTCAACAGCTGCAGCGAAGGAACGCCGCAGCGATCAGGGAAGATCGACCATTGCCAGGAGGCTACTGACAGGATGTCGGAATGGTCATGTTGCAAAACCACCCGCTTCGGCGGGTTTTTTGCGTCTGCAGCAAAGCGGGGTGGGGTTCAGCGGTCCGGCTCGCAACCCTTGAGCACCAGCCTGAGAATGGTCCGGGTCGCGGCCTCGTAATCAGCGTCCTCCAGTTTCGCCTTGCCGGTGACGGTTGCGATCTGCCAGTCGAAATCTGCATAGGTCTGGGTCGCGGCCCAGATGGTGAACATCAGGTGATGGGGATCGAGCGGGGCGATCTGCCCGCTGTCGATCCAGGCTTGAATGCATTCGATATTGTGCCGCGCCTGCCCATTGAGCTGTTCGATCTGCTCTGACGTAAGGTGCGGGGCGCCGTGCATGATCTCGCTGGCGAACACTTTTGAGGCAAAGGGCAGGTCACGGGAAATCTGGATCTTCGAACGGATGTAGCTGCTCAGTACGTCGACCGGTACACCTTGAGGATTGAACGGCGTCGAAGCTTGCAGGATGGGCTCGATGATGCTTTCCAGCACCTCGCGATAGAGGTTTTCCTTGGATTTGAAGTAGTAATAGACGTTGGGCTTGGGGACACCGGCCTTGGCCGCGATATCGCTGGTCTTGCTGGCGGCGAAGCCCTTGTCGGCGAATTCTTCGCTGGCAGCGCGCAGGATGAGTTCTTTGTTGCGCTCGCGGATACTGCTCATGACCCGGTTATTCCCTTGCCTGCATGGCGGTCGCGCATGTTAGCACCGGGTTCGCGCAGCGCTCAATGTCGAAGGCCCGAAGCAGGATCGCAACGAGCCGGTTGCATCAGGCGCTCATCAATTCCTGGACTCGGGCAGCCAGAGCATCAATCGCAAACGGCTTGGTCAGTACCCGCATGCCTGGCCCGAGCTGCTCGTCACCAATGGCAGCGTTTTCTGCATAACCGGTGATGAACAGGGTTTTCAGATGCGGACGTACTTCGCGTCCCGCGTCGGCCATCTGTCGCCCGTTCATGCCACCGGGCAAGCCCACGTCGGTGATGAGCAGATCGATATGCACGTCCGAGCGCAGCAGTTTGAGGCCGGCCAGGCTGTCGGCCGCCTCGATCAGGGTATAACCCAGATCCCCGAGCGCGTCGGTGAGCAGCATGCGTACCGTCGGTTCGTCGTCCACGATCAGAATGGTCTCCCCAGACTGGGTAAACTCAAACGGCGCCTGGTGCACATCGCTCTCGTCTCTGGTCGCTGTACCGTCGTAACGTGGCAGATACAGGGATATCGAGGTTCCTTTGCCCACCTGCGACTGAATGCGCACCCGACCGCCGGACTGATTGGCGAACCCGTAAATCATCGACAGACCAAGACCGGTGCCCTGACTAATGGGCTTGGTGGTGAAGAAGGGGTCGAATGCCTTGGCGATGACATCGGGCGTCATGCCTGTGCCGGTGTCGGTCACGCACAGCGACAGATAGTGACCCTCAGGCATATCGTGCATCCGCGCCACATCACCTTCTATCCATTGGTTGTCGGCCTCTATCGTGATGCGCCCGCCGTCCGGCATCGCGTCGCGGGCGTTGATACACAGATTCAGCAGCGCGTTCTCCAGCTGGCTTGCATCGACCAGCGTTGGCCATAGACCTATGGTGCCAATGGTTTCGACCACGATGCTGGGGCCTACCGTGCGCTGGATAAGGTCTGTCATGCCTTTCATCAGCCTGTTCACGTCGGTTGGCTGTGGGTCCAGTGTCTGGCGTCGGGAGAAGGCCAGAAGTCTGTGCGTCAAGGCCGCGGCGCGCTTGGCAGCGCCCTGTGCGGTGACGATGTATTTGTCTACATCGTTCCAGCGCCCCTGTGCAATACGGGTGTTCATCAATTCCAGAGCACCGGAAATGCCCGCCAGCAGGTTGTTGAAATCATGGGCGAGACCGCCAGTCAGTTGCCCCACAGCTTCCATTTTCTGTGACTGACGCAGCTTTTCTTCAGCCTGCATCAGTTCCGCAGTGCGTGCTGCCACGCGCTGTTCAAGCGTGTCGTTGAGCGAGCGCAGCGCTGCAGTGGCCCGGTCCCTCGACCGCCACAGCACGTCGTTCATCGACGTTGATGAGCACGCCCGGGAAGCTCAGTGGAGTGCCGTCATCGGCACGGTCGACACGACCGTTCGCCTCGATCCAGTAGTAGAGGCCGTCGGCACGGCGGACCCGATACTGGTGGGCATAAACACGCCCACTGGTGATGACCGCGTTGATCGCATCGATCAAGCCTTGTTTGTCTTCGGGATGAACAGTGGCAATGACCTGTTCCAGACTCAAACCATCGAAGCCCAGAGCGGGGTCAAGACCAAACGCCTTGGCGAAGGCTTCGTCGACGGTAAAGCGGTCGGCCGTCAAGTCCCAATGCCAGGTACCGATAATCGCACCCGCGGCGAGGGCGAGCTGAACGCGGTCGACGTTCGCGCGTGCGACGGCTTCGCTGATGCGCAATCGCTCCTCGGCGTTGCGTCTTTCCGTCACGTCACTGAAGATGACTGCAATCTGTCGATCAGCCGGTTCACCGACACGCACCGCTCTGACTTCAAACCAGCGCTCGAACGCCTTGGCGTAATTCTCGAAATTGGTAGGTTCGCCGGTTTTGGCGACATGGCCATAAGCCTCAAACCAGAAACGCTCCAGGTCTGGAGCAAACTCGGTCACCCACTTGCCACGCAAATCGACACCGGCCTGACGTTCAAAGGCAGGATTGACCTCGATGAACCGGTAGTCTACCGGGCTGTCGTTTGCATCGAACTTGACCTGAATGATGGCGAACGCTGCTTCGATGGTCTCCAGCATGGCTCTGGAGCGCTCTTCGCTCTGGCGCAGCGCGTTTTCTGCCTGTTGCATCTGTGACATGTCGAGCATCGCGCCGATCATGCGTACGGCTTTGCCCTCGTTGTTGCGTATCACATGACCACGGTCCAGAACATTGGCATAAGTACCATCGAATCGGCGAAAACGGTATTCATCGGTCCAGGCAGTGCCGCTGCCGTCAATCAATGCATGGATAGAGTGGTAAATGCGTGTCTGGTCATCGGGATGGATCTGGGCTATCCACCAGTTACCGGAGGTGTCCAGTGTCGCCAGGGGGTGGCCGTATGCCTGTTCCAGTGCGTCATTCCAGAGCACGTGGTTGGCGGTAAAATCCCAATCCCATATTGCGTCATTGGTAGCCTTGGCGGCCAACCGGTAACGTTCCTGGGCTTCTTCGGTTGCGCGTGCCACCAGATGCTCCCGGGTGCGGTCGCGCAGGATCTTGACGAAGCCAAGGTGAGTATTTTCCTCGTCATACAGCGGCATCATTTCGCCAGACGCCCAGAACAGCTGACCATCCTTGCGCAGGTGCCAGCGTTCGTCCGACGCTCGGCCGACGCTCAGAGCGAGTTGCATTTCATGTTCGATCCGGCCGCAGGCGCGGTCCTCCGGCGTGAAGAAACACTCCGCATCCTGCCCGACCATTTGTGCAGCGGACCAGCCTAACACCTGTTCTGCACCCGGATTCCAGTCGGTAATGATGCCGTCTGGATCCGTGAGGATCATGGCAAAGTCCAGCGCGCTGTCAAAAGCCGCACGCTTGCGCGCCTCCCGGCTGGGCATTGCTGCTGCGCCGTTTTCCGGCCCGGCGTCGATACCGGCTTCTTCAAGTGCTGCGCGCAGGTGCACGACCTGTGCTTCCAGCTCTTCTCTTGTCAGGTATTTCAGAGCGCCTCCGGCTCACACGTTAATTGTCTGCATGGTCGGGCAGCTGCCCGTGGCTGCTTTTCGTACTGCAATCTCACTGTCGAGGTCGACGCTTGCCAGTGCCCCTCAGCGTCCGGGTGCCAGGTGCCGTACTTTGGGTATGTCTCTCTATGGCTATCGACATACAGTCGGGCTTCGGTATGCATCGGCATGCGTGCGGGTTTCTTTAAAGGGCGTCAATATCGGTGCTCAGGCCTTTTTTCCGGGTTTCTTCCGGTCGCATGCTACGATTTATCCTTTCGTTGTGCGAACAGTGCCCTTCGTATGTCCGTGAATTCAAACAGTTCTGATACACCCGCCACAGTCAAGCAGCCTGCGGTGAAGCGACGTCTTCCCAAAGGGGAGGTGCGCAAGGCAGAGATCATTCAGGCAGCCATGACCATCTTCGCCCGGGATGGCTATGCGGGGGCCTCGTTGTCTAACATTGCCAAGGTTGCAGGTCTCTCTCAGGTCGGATTGCTGCATCATTTCCCGACCAAACTGGTGTTGTTGCAAGCTGTTCTTGAACATAGGGATCAGTACGTTGCTGCCAGGTTGCAGGACGCCGGGCAAGTCGCTTCGCTGGAGGGGTTCATGGCCTTTCTGAAGCAGGTCATGAGTTTCAGCATCGAAGACGCCTCCGTCAGCCAGGCGCTGATGATCATCAACACTGAAAGTCTGTCGGTCACGCACCCTGCACACCGCTGGTTCAGTGAGCGTTTCCAGATTGTGCACAGTCATCTTCAGACGAATCTGAATGTGCTGGCTCAGGCAGGTGAAATTCGCCAGGACGTTGATGTCAGGCAAATCAGCCTTGAGATAGTTGCGATGATGGATGGCATGCAGATTCAGTGGCTTCGATCGCCAGCAGATGTGCAGATAGACAGCGCATTTGCCAGGTTTCTCGAACGACTGGCGCAGGAACTGGCAGGGCGCTGATCAACGATCAATCGCATGAGAGTAATCGGTGGTCGCATCGACCACCGATTACCGCTACTCAGAATGGCTGTTGCTTAGTAAGCCTGCTCTGCCTTGACTTGTACTGCCTTGCGCAGGGGGACTGGAAGGGGGTTTGAATCTCGTGTGGTCAGTTGCTCCGGATAAAGCGCTACTACCGTGCGGTCGAGTGCCAGGTTTTCCGAGTCCTTGCCCACCAGGACCTTGAACTTGCCAGGGTCGACGTTCCAGCTCACCGAATCGGGTGAGTAATAAGCGAAAGAACGCGAGTCCAGTGCAATCGTGACGGTTTTGCTTTCGCCTGGCTTCAGGTAAACCTTGGTAAAGCCCTTCAACTCTTTCTCCGGGCGATCAACCTGAGGCCTGGATGGCTGCACATAAAGCTGAGCAACTTCAAAACCTGCCTTGTCGCCAGTATTGGTGACCTTGAAAGAGGCCTGAATGGTCGCGCCCGGAGCCAATACGTTGCTCGACAGTTTCAGATCACTGTACTCGTACGTGGTATAGGAAAGCCCGAAACCGAATGGATAGAGCGGTTTGGTGTGCTTCTTGTCGTAACCGCGATAGCCCAGGTACAGGCCTTCGCTGTAGGTCATTTCAACTGGAGGGTTGGCGCTGCTGAAATAGTACGGCTCCGGGTTCGAGTAGGAAGCATGGCTGGGGTTGTCCTGCGCCTTCTTGTCCAGGGTGATCGGAAGCTTGCCCGACGGGTTGACCTTGCCATACAGAATTTCGGCCAGTGCCTGACCACCCTGTTGCCCCGGATACCATGCGTGCAGAGACGCAGCTACCTTGTCAGCCCAGGGCTGCATATCCATACCACCGCCACCGTGCAGTACGACGATGGTTTTGGGGTTGGCTTTCTGAATGAAGCTGATCAACTCGGACTGGAATTGCGGCAGTTCGAACGGCCGATCAAGCGACTCACCCTCGTATTCGAAGTTATTGCCGGCGGCTACCACGACAGCGTCGTAATCTCCCAGGTTCTTCGGTGGACGCAACGATGCCCAGCTCATCTGCACACCGTTCATGCCACCCAGCACCGGAGTGAAGTTGCCTTTAAGCCGGCGATATTCCAGGCGCACGTTGTACTCGGTACCAGCCTTGAGACTGGCCGTTTTGACGGTGCGCGGCACCACTGGAATCAGGTCGAACGAGACTTGCGAGCCCTCATCCTCAAGCACCAGCTCGTCATTGATCCAGAGTTTATAGGCACCGTCCGCCCGTACCTTGAACACCTGAGGGCCGCTGATCGTCGGTTTGATCTTGCCGGTGAAACGCGCCGAGAACGAGCCTGCTGACGGGGTATAGCCGTTGACTGTGCTGGTGCCGTTATCGGTCTGGTTGGTGTTGGTAATCCAGTCCAGATTGACACCTGGCTCGACGCGGGTTGCAACCGGGTCGCCGGACAGCGAGGTATTGGCGTAATACTCGGCTTTTACACCGGTATTGCTGATGGCCTGTTGGTCTTTAGCGGGCTGATACCAGACCGACGACTTCGGGTTCAGGCTCATCTGTGAAAGGTATTCCACGTTGGATGTGTTCGACGCCAGTTGCTTGAGCCCGCTCAGTTCAGTGACATAGCTTGCGGGCGCCGAATAAGCCGTACCGAACGGCGCGGTCGGGGGCTGCATGGCCAGATCACCAATGACCGCTATCTTTGCGTTTCTGGACAGTGGCAGCAGAGGCTTGTTTCCGTCTACCGGCTGGTTGCGCAGCAGAACTATCGACTCTCTGGCCACGTTCAATGCGGCCAGTTGCCCGTACTCACGATGCTCCAGTGGCTGCGCCTTGTTGATGCCCTTGTCAAAACCATAGCTGACCAGTGCTCTCAGGTTTCTGCGCACCTTGTCATCAATCACGTTCTGATGCAGTTGACCATTCCAGACATAAGGCAGCAGTTTGGCTTCAGTAAACTGGAGTCCGCTGGGCATGTCGATATCGGTACCCGCCCACGCACCCTTGAAGGCGTCCTGAACCGAGTTGAAATCGCTCATGACGTTACCTTGAAAACCCCATTGGCCTTTCAGGATGTCGGTGATGAGGTGGTGGTTTTCACACGCATATTCGCCGTTGATCTTGTTGTAGCCGCACATGATCGAGGCGATATTGGCGTTCTTGACCAGTGACTCGAAGCCAGGCAGATACAGCTCTTGCATCGCTCGCTCGTCAATCTTCACATCCAGATAATGACGGTTCGCTTCCTGCTCGTTCATCAGGTAGTGCTTGGCGGCCGCCTGGACGCCTTGCACCTGAATGCCGTTGGTCACCGCAGGCGCCAGTACGGCACCGAGAAACGGGTCTTCGCCGCTCATGTACTCAGCCGCTCGCCCGTTGAAAGGCGTACGGTAGAGGTTGATGGCTGGCGAGAGCATTTGCTGCCCGCCCGCTATCCGGGTTTCGTAGCCGATCGCCAGACCGAATTCCTTGGCCCGGTTGATGCTCCAGGTGGCTGCGAGTGCTGACGGGGAAGGGTACTGCGCACCGAACGTCTTGCCGCCAACCAGCACGCCCATTGCCGAATCGTAGGCGACCGTACCCTGAAGGTTGAACTTGTCCAGCTTCGGAATCATCCGGCCGTCGTCAACGCGCGAGAAATTGATTTTTTCCGATTGCGTCATGTTGTCGAGCATTGCGCCTACGCGCGCTTCGACTTCATTGCCTGTCATCGGCGTCACAGCGAACACGCTGCCTGCCTGGGCGATACCGAGCGCCAACAGGCTCAGGCCCAAGCCTTGTTTGATCATGGGCACGGAGTTATTCCTTACGTCATTCATAGGTTGATCGGTTGCAGTCAGTGGGTCACTCAGTGGTCTTCATTGCCGGCAGGGGCGTCAGCAGTGTCGATCGGCGCATCCACCACCGTTTGCGCGCCATTGGGCGTTTTCTGTACGGCAGCGTCGGCACCGGTGATCTGCTCACGCTGAGCGTCGACCTCTGCACGGCGCTCGCTCGACGTGGATGGCAGCGGGTTCTGCCTGTCAGCGGCAGACACCGGCAGGGCGGCAAGGGACATCAGTAAAGTGGCAACAACAGGCAGCAGGGGGCTGGCCATCGGGAGAGTCTCCAAATAGAAATATGAAACAGGCAGACAGGCAAGTCGGCAGCTCGGGGCGGCCGACAGGTTCTTCAAAACGTGCGTGACAAGCAGAAAATTGCTGAACGGTAAAATACACGAATGCAATTTTATATATTTGATGGTATGTAAATTCAGGTATCAACTATACGCATTTAACTTTGATTTAATCCCATAAAATTCATATTTAAGGCAATAAATTAGTGTTTTTTACTATTTTATAGAAATTAATATTCTTTTTTAAAAGCAGAGTGCTCACTCTGTTTTTGGCATTGGCTACGGTTTTCCATGTGGCCGCGTGCTGAGGAGGACAAGTATCGCTGCCGCCTGAATACTGGCAGCAAGTGCCAGCGCTATCAGGTCGCTGTCAGGCCCGTTGAATAAAGTCCGGACACCACCGAAGAGTGCTGGCGCAAAGGCGTAGCAGCCTTGAGCGATGGCGACGATCAACGTCACCACGCGCGCAACCTGATGCCTGGGAAATTCCGCTTGGGCAATTAGCGGAGGCAGTGATGTCGCATTGCCGATACCCACACCGAAAAGAATCATGCCGGCACATAACAGGGCAGGGCTTGTGCCTATAAACATCAGCACCACACAGCCCAGGCACTGGCAGGCGTAACTCAGGCAGGCGACGTGGCGTCGACAGGTGCCTGGCGCTAACAGCCTGCTGGACAGAAACCTGCCGAAGATAGCGCTGCAGGTAGCGACACCCATGGCCATACCTGCGGTCTGCTGTGTGACGTGATCAATCAGCAGCAGGAATAATTGGCTGATCAGGCCAATCTGTGCGAACAGCCCGAGCGACATGGCTGCCGCCAGCGTGAGGAATGGTCGGTTACTCCATAACGTTAAGGGCGCAGTGTCCTGGAATGGAGGCAGGTCAGTGGTTATCTGGAGAATGTCGTCGGGCTGCTGACCCAGATGTTCAGGCCTGAAGCGGAACACACCGAAAGCGAGGAGCGCGATCACACCTGTTGAAAGCACACCCACCACGACCGCAGCAAGGCTGAACCCGAACCGGTCGATCAGGTACACCCAGCCCGATGAAAAGACTACACCGCCGATGCTTGCGCCGTTATAGGCCATCGCCAATGCGCCAGGGCGCTTGCTGACAAACCATGGCGAGATGGTAGCGTTGACCGCTGCCGCGCCCATGGTTACCCAACCGAATCCGCTCAGCGCCGTGGCGATGAACAATTGCCAGGGCTGATTGGCGATCGACCAGCCGTACACACCGACAGCAAGGGTTGCCGCCCCTGAAACCGTAATCCACGGGAGGCCATACCTTTTGTACAACGCAGGCAGGTTGACCACGACCAACGTACCTGCCAGAAAATGTACCGTGACCGCAGCCGAGCACAACGCGGTCGACCAGCCGGTTCTCTGAATCACGGCATACATGAATATCGGCGGACCGTAAAAGCCTATGCCCCAGCCAAACACAGCCATCAGAAACGTGGCAGCGACGACTTTTCTGCCAAAAAAACTTGATTGATGCATAGGTGAATCCCTTCAAGTGGTTTGGCAGCAGTATGATGACCGCCTACGAGAACACTTCAGGGATGGCTGAACTATGGATGTTGAAGCAGCAGACCTCTCGCTGGCGGCAGTGGCGGGTGCCATTGCTGACCCAGCACGATCCCGAATGCTTTGCGCGCTACTGGACGGGCGCGCACGAACCGCGACCGAGCTGGCGGCGCTGGCCGATATAGGCGCATCGAGTGCCAGCGGGCATTTCGCGCGTTTGCGTGAGCAGGGGCTGGTGGAAATGCTTGTGCAGGGCCGGCATCGTTACTATCGACTGGCCAATGCGCAGGTGGCGCAAGCGCTGGAGTCCTTGCTGTTACTGACTCAGCACAGCGCTGCGCCCTTCAAACCCAACACGCCTTCGGCCTTGAGACAGGCTCGAACCTGTTACGACCACTGCGCCGGTGAAGTCGCCGTCAAGTTGCACGACGCCTTACTGAAGGCCGGCTGGTTAAATGAGCAGGGCAAGGACTATGTGATCAGTGAGCGGGGTGTCGAATCACTGAATGCGCTGGGCATCGACGCAGACGCAGTACGTCAGCAACGCAGACGTCTGGCCTACGCCTGCCTGGACTGGAGCGAACGCGCCCCGCACATTGGTGGCGCTCTGGGGGCGGCGCTGCTGGAGCTGATGCTCACGCGCGGCTGGGTAAGCCGCCATCTGGACTCCAGAGCACTGAAGCTGACGGCGAAAGGGGTGGGCGGTATGGCGAAGGCGTTTGGTATGTGAGGCGTAACCACGCTGCTACCGAGCATGCCTGGTAGCAGCGTGGCTCAGGCTCAGAAGCTGTACTTGGCCGTCAACGCATAGCTGCGCGGGTTGCCGTAGACGTCGGTGGAACCCCATACCGAGCTTGCGCCAATCGCCGTGTAGTAGGTGCGGTCAAAGATGTTGTTTGCGTTCAGTTGCAAGTCGAGGTTCTTGCTCACCTGATACCCCGCCATCAAGTCTGCGACGGCATAGCTGCCTTGTTCCAGGCGATAGCTTCCATCGGTGAGCGCGATGTCGTTGTACATGCGGCTCTGCCAGTAGACGTTGCCGCCGACGCGCATCTTTTCCAGTGCGCCTTGCAGGCGGTAGACGGTCGATACCTTGAACAGGTGCTCAGGTGTGTCGGTGTTGAATTGCTGGTTCTTGTTCGCCGGATCGGTGTCCTTGAGGTAGTGGGTGCGGGCATAGGTGTAGCCTGCGCCGACTTGCCAGTTCTCGGTCAGCGCGCCTTGCAGTTCCATCTCGATGCCCTGACTGCGTACCAGACCGGCTGCGTCGTAACAGGTCAGGACCGCGCAGCCCGCTTGGGTCGGTGACTCGGTCTTGAGGTTTTTCTGGTCGATCCGGAACACTGCCAGGCTGGCATTGAGGGCGCCGTTGAAATATTCGCCCTTGATGCCGACTTCATAGTTTTCGCCCACTACGGGGTCTAGCACCTTGCCAGACAAGCTTTGCGTGCTCTGTGGCTGGAAGACATCGGTGTAGCTGGTATACAGGGAATGGTGTTCATCCAGCTTGTAGATCAGCCCCGCGTAGCGGGTCAGATTGCGGGTGACCTTGTAGTCTTCATCGCCAGAGCGATCGTCGTAGTCGTACCAGTCCAGACGGCCGCCGAGGATCAGGGTCAGCGGGTCGGCCAGGCTCAGACGTGTAGTGAGGTAAATCGCGTCCTGAGTGGCGATGCTGTGCGTCTTGCCATCGCGGACGAAGTCCGGCTTCGGCGCGCCAATCGGCAGTCCTGTGTCATAAGGGCTGTACTCCTTGCTGGTCTTGTCGTACACGCGCCTGCTGGTCCCGACCACCACTTCATGGGTGCGCCCAAACGCTTCGACCGGTCCGCTGGCGTAGACATCGAACGCAGTCTGCTGCTCCTCAGGCTTGGACTGATAGGCCGTCGTTTCCAGCGGGCCGTTGTAGCGCGACAGGTAAGTGCCTGAAAACAGACCGTCCAGCGACGAGCTCGAGCCTGCTACGCGCAGTTTCCAGTCGTTGTCGAAACGGTGCTCCAGCTCACCGAACACGGTGTCTATGCGGATTTTCTTGTTTTCCCAATCCGAACCGGAATAGGTCGAACGCGGCAGGTTCAGGTGATGGCCGTCAGTGCCGAGGGGCAGACCGCCCCAGAAGTAATTGGTCTGATCTTCCTGACGAGACAAGCCCAGAGTGGCGGTCGTGGCATCGTTCAGATCGGCCTCGACAACCCCGTAGAAAACGCCGTGATCGCTTTTTTCCTTGTCGCGGAAACTGTTGGCATCCTGGTAGGAACCGACTATTCGGCCGCGTACCGTGCGGCTATCGTTCAGTGGTCCGGAGGCATCGAATACGCCGCGGTAGTCGTCCCAGCTCCCGACCGTGCCGGTGAGGGTGACTTGTGGAACGGCGGTAGGACGTTTGCGCACCATATTGATCGCCGCTGAAGGGTTACCAGACCCTGTCGCCAGGCCTGTAGCGCCTCTGATCACCTCGACATGATCGAACATGGCCAGGTTGGGCTGAACGCCTGCCGTGTAGCCCGAGTATGAGGCGGGCAGGCCGTCGTACATGATGTTGTCGATGCCGAAACCGCGAGAGGTATAGGTTTGCCGACCCGGTCCGCTGGACTGGTCCAAAAACAGACCTGGGGTGTATTTCACCACGTCGTTGATGCTGGTCATGGCCTGGTCGTCCATGCGCTGACGAGTGACGACGGTCACAGCCTGCGGGGTTTCGCGGATGGTCAGCGGCAATTTGGTCGCTGTCTGCATCGGGCCCGTGGTGTAGGACTGACTGTCTTCGGTAGTAGAGCCAAGTTGGTCGCTGCTGATTTGCGTCGCGCCCAGCTCCATTGTCGTCGCCGATGACGCTTCTGTGGCTTGCGTTTCAGCGCCGTAGGCAGCGTGAGAAGTTGCGATCCAGATGCCCATTGTCAGCAGGGCAGGGGTAAAAAGAAAACGGCTTTGCGATTGCTGGCCCGGCATGAACCCGACACTCCCTGAAGCCGTCCATGGCTGGATGATAATAATGTTGATAACTGTTCGCATTATTGTGGCAGGTTGTTTCTGTCAGAAAAAGACACTGCGAACAAATAGTTAACAAAATTTTCACATTTCCACTGCGAGCACAGGTGCCTCTGTGCCGTACATCAGATGAGCTTTTGGCAGCGCTATCGGTCTTGAAGAGAGGGATCAGGCAGGCATTTTTCCAGCTGTGGAATTGCCCATTCGACGAATGCCTTGACCCGTGGCGAGAGCTGCAAGGCGTGCGGATAAACCAGTTGAATCGGCAGATCTGCCGTTTCGAAGTCGTTGAGTACCCTGATCAGGCGACCGTCAGCCAGTTCGTCTGCAACCTGATAATGCATCAGCCGGGTCACGCCCAGACCCTGCACGCAGGCCAGGCTGGCGGCGCGGACCTGATTACAGACCAGTCTGGGGGTAATGTCCTGTATCAACTCTTTGCCCTGATGCCGGAAGTACCACTGCCGACCGTACGAAGCCAGCGTAATGCACGCGTGCTCAGGCAGGGATTTCGGGGTGTCCAGCAGCGGGGCGGTGCGCAGGTAGCCCGGGCTTGCGCAGCTCACCAGCCGGGTCGCCCCGATCCTGCGCGCGACCATCGCCGAGTCCGGGAGATGGCCGATGCGCAACGCCAGATCAAGGCGCTCGTCAAGCAGAGGCACGATCTGGTCATTGAGGTTCAGCTCGACGTTAATGTTCTGATGCTCGCAGAGAAAGGCGTTCACCAGCGGGGCGATATAACGCTGTCCGAACTCGACAGGTGCCGTCACCCGAAGAAGGCCGCGTACGATTCCGTCGCGGCCATCAAGGCGCTGTTCCATATCATCGAAGTCCGTGAGCATGCGCCGGGTCCAGCGCAAATACTCCTCGCCCTCATCGGTCAGAGCCATGCGCCGCGTGCTGCGGTTCAACAGGCGTACGCCCAGATGACTTTCCAGAGCGGCCAGCGAGCGGACCAGCGACGCAACCGATTGCCCGGTGACATCCGCCGCCGAACTCAGACTGCCGCTGTCGACGATCCGCACGAAATTGGCCATTGCCTTGAGCCTGTCCATTGCCACCTTCTGATTTGTGCGATTAGTGCATAGGTCTTGTCAGGTCCGCAGCATAGGTGAAACCGCTGCCGTGGCCGACACTTGCGAAACTGCTTCCAACCGGAGTTTCAACCTCATGAGTCTGCAACCCAACCCCGCCCGGATTCTCGCATACGACCACATCGGTATTCGCGTCAGCGACCAAAACCGCGCACTGGCCTTCTATCAGGCGCTTGGTTTTGTCGAGAGTGCGCGTTTTCCACGTTACGAAGCCAACGAGATGCTCAGCCCGGACGGCGTGCGCATCAACCTGATCTTCAATGGCGTTCGCGTGCCCCGTGCTCACAACGTGTTGCTGGATGCCCCGCTGAAACTACCCGGCATGACGCACCCGGCGTTTATCGTCGATGACTTGCAGGCGCTAGAGCGCTGGCTCGACGCGCAGGGAATTGTCGTCACTGAAGGGCCGCACCCCATCGGCCCGCGACGAATTGCACTGTTCATCCGCGACCCCGATGGCAACGTTCTGGAATTCAATCAACTCGTCGATGGAGACACACAATGAAACTGTACGATCTGCAAGCCTCCGGCAACTGCTACAAAGTCCGCCTGTTCGCTGCCCTGGCCCATATCGAGCTTGAAGTGGTCGCGGTGGACTTTCTGAACGGCGAGCATAAAAAGCCACCACTGTCTGACCTCAATCCTCTGGGCGAATTACCTGTTCTACAAGATGGCCCGGTCGTCCTGCGCGACTCGCAGGCCATTCTGATTTACCTCGCTGGCGAATATGGCGGCCTGGCGTGGTGGCCCGCTCACCCTCAAGGCCAGGCCGAAATCGCCCAATGGCAGTCGTTCGCTGGCAACGAGATCCAGCACAGCCTTTGCGCGGCGCGACTGGTGCAGAAATTCGGCGCTGCGCTGAACAAGGCCGAGGCCCTGCAGAAATCGTCTGTTGTGTTGGGGCTGCTCGACAAACACCTTGCACAGCATGACTGGCTGGCAATGGGGCGGCCTACGATTGCCGAGTGTGCGGTTTATCCGTATGTGGTGCTGGCACCGGAAGGCGGTGTGGAGCTGGGGGCGTATCCGAGTGTTTTGCGGTGGATTGAACGGGTGGAGGGGCTGGCGGGGTATTTGATGAGGCCATGACAGGCGGGGCGCGGCACGAATTCCAGGCTATTGGGCAGCTTGGGAGTATCAGTTTTTTT
>NZ_LJQT01000346.1:0-5204 GCF_001400515.1 Pseudomonas meliae
TGCTCGGAGCTTCCCTAAAGGGCTTTATCGCCGGGCGTTGGCAGGCGAGTTGAAAGACTTTACCGGCATCAGCGCCCCTTACGAACTGCCTGCTGGCGCCGCCCTTTGTCTTGATACCAGTCAATTATCAATGGATGACTGTCTTGAGCGAGTTTTACGACTGCTCAGTCTGAATACATAAGCTGGCTGGCTCACCTGCTGGGTTCAGGATCATCGACATCGGCCTTTTGCTGCAAGCGGTCGGACAGGCTGAACACAGGTTTTGGGCGTGGGTCAAAACGTCTATATCGTCGATAACGATGACGTATTCAGCCCACACAAGGATGATCGAAAATGAACAATTATTTTCGCATGAGCGCCATTGCCATCGTGCTTTCGCTAGGCTCTCAAGTGGCTACCGCTGCGCAGGACGCTGATGACTTTGTAAAAGATGCTTCTGCAGCAGGGATCGCAGAAGTTCTGGTTGGCAAGCTTGTACAGGATGAGAAGGGTGTGTCTGCCGACGTGAAGAAGTTTGCTCAGCAAATGGTCACAGACCACACGGCTGCTAACGATAAGCTGGCAGCGATTGCCAAAAGCAAGAACCTTGAACTGTCCGAGGACCCCATACTGATGGACAAAGCCGAGGCCGCCATTCTGGAAATGCACAAGAAGTCGTTTGATCAAGCGTATGCCAATAATCAGGTCATTGCGCATGAGCAGGCGACCAAACTGTACAAGGAAGAGGCCGAGAACGGTGATGACCCCGAGCTCAAGGCGTTTGCCAAAGCCACGTTGCCAACACTTGAGCAGCATCTTGAACATGCGAAAAAACTTTCTGCTGCGCATGGCGACGACGCTGCCAAAAAGTGATGTAACTGTAAAAACGTGATGGGATATTGCGCATGATGACATCTTCCTGGCGAGAGGTAAGGTCATGCGGCTATTGATACGTCACTGAATGATATGACTTTCGGCGCTGCAAACATCTGAGCGTTCGTGAATGAACAAATTTTCTATTGTCATACGAGTCATGGTTATACCCTTTTCAGTAACCGAGTGACTTATCCACAGGCAAGGCTGGTGTCCAGCCTGCCTGGGGACTCGTCTTATAGACCGTATGCCATTGGTGACCAGATGTGATCAGCGTTCGGGCAGGTTGTTATCAAGCAAGGTTCCAACCCCGAAGACCTTCATAGCCATCACCACCTGAAGACCCCGACGTGCGAGCAGCGCCTGAGCCTCGAAAGCACGAAGCCCTTTTACAAACACCGCGTCGGTCAACGCAGTATCCAACTCGCCCTGAGACGGGAGAGGTTTGCGGGAGCGAAGTTTTTTCATGATTCCGTTCTCCTGAACAAGGCAGGCTTAAACCCGTTTCAAACATTTTTGCCCTGTACAAAACCAGAACCCAGATCCGCACCGGTAATAGGGTTGGCAGTCGGATCGGACTGGGTCCGCTCCTTCATCATTTCCAGCACTTCCGCATCCTTGGCATCCAGCGTGACGGAAGCAGTGCCATCGCCGCCATCGACTGCCGGTTGTGGCGATTCCACATACTCCCATACACCGCCCTGGTTCCACGGACCGCGTACATTGGGTTCACCGGACATGTTGAAGTACTTGTTGGTAAATTCCGGCATGCCTGGCAGTTTGCCCTGCGGGAAGTTGGGCTGGATGGCGTGCAGGGCTTTTTCGAAAGACAACTGGTGAGCGATTTCACGTGTCATCAGAAAGCCCAGTGCCTCTTTCACGCCCGGGTCATCTGTCACGTTCATCAAACGCTCGTAAACAATCTTCGCTCTGGATTCCGCAGCGATGTTGGAGCGGAAGTCAGCCGTTGGCTCGCCAATGGTATCGATGTAGGCCGCCGTAAAAGGCACACCGGCAGAGTTGGTCAACGGCGCACCGGCCCCGTACAGCAGGCTGGTGATATGGGAGTCGTTGCCATTGCCGTTGATGGAGCGGTAAAGCTCGCCTTCTTCTTCGATGCCTTCAGCCAATTGACCTTTGGCACCTTTGTTGAGCATGACAATAATCGAGCCGACTATTTCCAGGTGGCTCAACTCTTCGGTGGCGATGTCCATCAGCAGGTCTTTACGGCCTGGATCCTCCTCGCTCAACCCTTGAGTGAAATAACGTCCAGCTGCTGCCAGCTCGCCTTGGGCACCGCCGAACTGTTCCAGCAGAAGATTGGCCAGTCCAGGGTTTGGTCTAGCTACCCGCACGGTATATTGAAGCCGCTTGTTATGAATAAACATGTCGTATCCTCAGGCGTGATCTTTTGGGAAGCGTCAACCCACCTGGATGGGTTCTATTCAACGCAGTCACTGGATATGAGAAAGCGGAGATGTAGACGTTGCGTATAACTTTAGTGAACGGGATGAACGGCCTGAAAATCCGGGTTCAATAGAATTTTCTTATTCGCTGAATGTTTGAAAAACAACACACTCTTAGTTCAGAGGCCCCGCAGACAATGCTCAGAGCGTAAGCCGTCTGTGTTGGCGAAAAATTCAAAAAAGACGGGTTATAAACAAAGTCTATTAGTTGTCATAGCCTTGCGGCCATCCCTATCGGCATGAGTGAGGGTGGCTATATGATATCGCTTACATGATGGCATTAATATTTTGAATTTTTCGAAAACCCTGCGATCTGTTTTGCGAGTTGACAAAGCAGGAGCACCACAATGGCTGATGAAAAACACTACCGTATCGATTACCTGCTGCATGGCAGTTACAAGACGTTCTATATAAGAGCGGTTGTCATGGACAATAAAGAAGCCTGGCACTGGGCGTCGGTGGATGCAGGATTCGGTGCGATCCCCAAGTACCGTTCCGACCCGGTACCAAAGCTGAGCAAGCCTCAAGCTGAAAAGCTCGGGTTGTCGAACGTGGAGTGGACGAGGGCTTGAAAGGTCCTCGTTCAAAACGCTATGAAGCTCACCGTCGTGCGTCACGATGCCGCACGACGGTGTACGCGCTGAAAAATCTGTGTTCGGCAGATCTGCCGGATGGACACCCGTTTCCCGCCATACTGAGCTGAATTCACCTCATTTGGATCAGCGTTCATCGCAAGCTCCGCACCTCACACCCCGCTTCCGCTCCCCGCCGCAAATCCCCGCAACCTCACGTTCTACGTGGCCCTGCCGATAGCCCGGTATCAGATTATGGCCTCATTGAACTTCCCCGATAGGGCACAGCTCTGAAGTGATGTCACTATGCCTCTATCTGAATGGATGATTCCCTTCGAGGTGGTACCACTGACCTTGCACCTGCCGTGATGCAAAGAAATAAAGGGGCTTTTTCAGCCGGATCGGGCACCCTAATTAAAATAGAGACCACTATGAACATCCTTTCGCCTGGTATTTACCTTACCAATCGCCTGCGCTTCCCTGCCAAGTTTGCCGTTTTAGCCATCATCATTGTCATCCCGCTGATCGTTCTTGGTCTTCGGGTTTTCAACAGTCTGAATGCGAGCATCGACACCGTTGCCCAGGAACGTATCGGTCGTGAATACCTGCATGTCATGACACCCGTTCTGCGACTCTCCATGCTGCAGCGTGCAGCAACCAACCGTTTGCTCGCCGGTGATGCCTCCGCTGCCCAGGATCTGGCCAGCAACCGCACCCAGCTTGAAACAGCGCTTGGTAACCTCGCCGACATGGATGCCCGTCAAGGACGTCTGCTGGAGACCGAGAGTCGCGTGCAGCGTCTTCGCGAAGGTGCGCGTTCCCTGATGGAAAGTCTCAAGCCTGGTCTTTCGCAAGACGAGGTGTTTGCACAGTGGAATGAGCAACTGGCCCAGACACTCAACTTTATCTATTACGTCTCGGCTACCTCGGGCATGGTGCTCGACGAAGATTATGCGTCGCTGTTTCTGATCGACCTGAGCACCATTCGTATGCCCAGAGAAATCAACGTGGCTGGTCAGATCCGGGGTATCACAGCCGGTTTGAGTACCGGTCAGGGGCTAAGCGTACCGATGCGCGGCTCGCTTGAAAGCCTGTTGAAGATCGAACTGCAATTTCGCGCGGAGCTGGAGCAAGGCATTCGACTGCTCAAGCGTCGTGCTCCAGAGCTTGCTGCCCGCATTGGCGACCCTATCGCTTCGGCCACCTCGACGATGGACAGTTTTCGCAACGACCTGCACGCCTACGTCAAAGGTACAGAGTTCTCGGTGCAGCAGGGGCAGGCGCTGAGCGCGCGCGGTAACGCCGTGGTAGCCGGGCTTTATAAGGCCCAGGACGAAATCCAGAGTGCGCTTCAAGGTGAACTGGATACGCGTTACGACGCGCTCTTGCTGCAACGCGAAGTCGTGATTGCCATGTGCGTAATCATGGGCTTGCTGTTGCTCTATGCGTTCTTCAGCATCTACCGTGCCCTGCGCCTGACCATTGATGGTCTGCTGGGCGTCACCCGTCGCCTGGCCGACGGTGATCTGAGTGCCCGTGTACAGGTGAGCAGCAAGGACGAAGTGGCTGACATCGCCAACGGTCTGAACCTGATGGCCGAAGCATTCGCCAGCTCCATTTCGCACATGGACCGCACGTCATACGAACTGTCTGATGTGGCTGCCCGACTGGGCACCTCCATCGGTCTGGCCAAGCAGTCGATGAACGCGCAACAGGCTGAAACCGAGCAAGTGGCGACGGCCATCAACGAAATGACCACAAGCGTGGCCGACGTAGCGCAGAACACCGAAGGTGCTGCGCTGGCTGCTGATGAAGCGAACACCGCCTCGCGTAACGGGCTGCGCATCATGCATCAGGCCCACTCGACCATTCAGGCTCTGGCTGAAGAAGTGGAAGTCAGCGCCCAGAAAGTCCAGGCGCTGGCCCTGCACAGTCAGTCTATTGGTGGGGTTATTCAGGTCATCAGTACGATTGCCGATCAGACCAACTTGCTGGCCCTGAATGCTGCCATCGAAGCGGCCCGGGCTGGCGAGCAAGGCCGTGGGTTTGCTGTGGTGGCTGATGAAGTCCGCACACTGGCTTCGCGAACTCAGGCGTCGACCGAAGAAATCCGCAACATCATCCAGCAACTGCAAAGTGCCACCGATGTTGCCGTGCAGCAGATGCAGGCCGGCCAGCTAAAGGCTCAAGCGTGCATCAGTGCCGCCAGCGATGCTTCTGGCAGCCTGTCGAGCATCAGCCAGGGCGTCGAGCGTATCGTCGAGATGAACACTCAGATCGCCAGCGCCGCGGTGCAGCAGCATGCGGTTTCCGA
>NZ_LJQT01000346.1:5235-5405 GCF_001400515.1 Pseudomonas meliae
CGCAACAGCTCCGGGACCTTGATGCTGGGTATCGACAACAATGCGGTCACTGCCGAAGAACTGGCGCGAGTTGCCACTGACATGCGCAATGTCGTGGCGCGTTTCAAGCTGACTGCCTGACCGGATCGGGGGCTTGCAGCCCCCCGATTCTCCTCTCGAATCGGCGTTCA
>NZ_LJQT01000289.1:0-4247 GCF_001400515.1 Pseudomonas meliae
GATTTTCCAAAAAGCCCCGCCGGCAAGCGGGGCTTTTTGGTTTCTGCGATTCGTGAATCTACATCGTCGCTTTCCTGCAAATAAAACTGTGCCGGATAGTAACATGGGACCTCCGCTTTTCGCCCTACAAAATCCGTTGCTTTCAAAGAGCTAGGCCACTCATCAGCACGGAGTGGGGCGCAGCAGGCCCAGGACGCGCAGGATTTCGTTTTCAAAGGCCACTTTTGATTCGAGGTCGGCCAGCCTCTTATGGCCCTCTGCAACGCACCTCAGCAAGCCAGGCAGGTGACCGCACTGGGGCGGCTCATTGCCGTTCGTGACCAGGTAGCCCTTGTGGTACTGCGCGGCAATGTAACCCTGGGTCTCCAACGAGCGCAGCGCCTCGCGCACGGGCATTCGGCTGACCTGAAAAGCATTGGCGATGGCTTGCTGCGCAAGCCGTTCACCCGGTTCAAGCCGTCCATCCATGATGGCCTCACGAAGCGCCTCTTCAATCGTCTCGCGAGGCAGCACGACAGGCTGCGCAATGCCGAGGGCAATGGTTTCGAGCACGTGCTGCGCGTGCAGTTTTTGCGTTCTGCGGTTACTCATTTACTTCTCCTTTTTGCGTATGCGAACAGAACCCTGCGCCAGCGCGCCGGACTTGGCGCTGCACAGGGTTGAGGTGTGATTTCTTAGGTGCCACCTCCTGGCTAGGAGGTGGCACATCAAGCGGCTCAGTCCATGCTCATGCCGTCTTCTTCATCAGGCGATGACAGCTCCGGTGTGCCGGCTGCTGCGGCCTGCCCCTTGGGCGTGGTATCAGCCACTTCCCGCTCAGGCGCGATGGGCTGCGCTGACCATTCGCGGCGGTTGACCGTTTTGTCCGTCACAGTGCCATCCTCTTCAATGACCTGCACCACGACAGGCCGCGTGCCCAGGTCTTCCAAACGCACCTGGTCACCTTGCTTCAGATTCGAATCCTTCATGGCATCTTCCAGCCCTACGCCCCACACCGTGCGGGGTCTACCCCCCTCGGGCTTGAGCGTCACGAAGTAGCTCATCTGGTTGTCTTTCTTGTGCTGATACGGTGCTTCCCCGTGCTCGATCAGCGCACCCTCAATGACCTTGCTCTTGGCAGGGGCTGTCTGGCCCGTTGCTGGTTGAGGTGCAGGGAACAAACGGTCTTCCACCTCATTGACTATTTGCGCAGCCATCGCCGTGAGGTGGTCCAGGTCATCGACCAACTTAGGCGAGTTTTCGACTTGCTTGTAAGCGGCGACGATGCTGGCTTTGAACGCTTCGCGATAGCTGTCGTTTTCCATGTAAGCCGTCAGCAGGGCAGCCGCTTCAGGGGTCTTGTCATTCGTCGCAATGATCCAGAAGGCATGGTCTTCACCTCGCAAGCCCATGACCGTATCAGAGGCCCTGACATCCGCTTCAGACATCGGAAAATCACGACGCCATTGTGCTTCAAGCCTGACCAGCTCGCTGGGGCTCTGCAGGTCAGGGTCGTTGGCCTGAGCAGGCTTCGCGGCTTCTGGGCTCACCGGTTCAGGCGCAGCGTCTGAAGGCGTTGGCACGGGGGTCGGCGTTTCTGCTGAAGCCGTTGCTGCGGAATCCGCCGCCGGTTGCGCACGCTGCGCCTGCCATTGCGCAAACGCCTGGTCACCTTTGGGCTCGCCACGCTCTGGAATGCCCAGGGTGATCGCCACCGTCTCCACGAACGCAATGCGCTCTGGTTCCGGCACGGTGTCCAACTGGGTGGCCAGCGCCTGGCTCACCTGCTCAGCCGTTTTGCCTTCGCCGTACAGCGCCTCGATCGGCACCGTAACGCCCATGCGATCCGCCTGGTCGCGCACGTCCCGCGTGGAATCGTTTACGTGCCGGGTAAGGTCGTTGGCAGGTCCAATGATTAGGCCGTCACGTTCAATCTCCAGCTCTGCACGGCGAGCCGCCAGGCTTTGGTTCATGGCCTTGTCAGTGAAGTGAACGTCCAGACCGTTCTTGGCCACGGCCTCGATCACCAGCTTTTTGAAGTCGGCGGTGCCGGTGATGGTGAGTGTGCTGCCAAACCTTTCCCGGGCCAGCTGGAGGGCCACGGACACCCCGGACTCGGTAATCCCCGTGCGACGCATGGAGATTGTTTTGCCCGTGTCCACAAACAGGGTCTTGTCGGTCTGCTTGTCCAGGTAATGCACGTTCTGACTGAACTTGGCTTTGCGCGTGTAAAGGTCCTTGGCACTTAGATCGCGCGCGCGCTGACTGGCGGCGGCGGGATCAACCTGTTTGGCAAAGCGATCCATGACCCGCTTCACACGGTCACGCACGCCTTCAGGGCCAGGCCCTCTGGCACCGCTGATGCTGAAGCCTGGGTCTTCTTTTTCATCGTCTAAAAGATTGCGTATGGCTGCACTGCCCATGAGATTTACCTCGATGTTGGGTTTCGGGTTGCGGAACTGTTCACGTGCTTTGAGCCGTTCGAAGGTCAGCACGGAAACCAGCTGCGCCTTGTCCTGGCGGGTTAAGCGTTGATCGGAGAACACGGCGCGCCTGAGCGCGTAATACTGCTGATCGATCCGGCGTATGGCCCGGCGATGAGCCGGGGCAATCTGGTTGTGCTGCGCTTCCCGCGTGAAATACGCGGCCACCGTCGAGGCCTGCCTGTTAACGGTCAGGGCCTTGATCGAGGCGCGCTTGAACACCAGCGCCTTGTCTGTGGGCCGCTTGAGCGGATCGAACAGCATCCGGGCGCGCTGCTCGATGTCAGCCACCGTGGCGACCCGGTGGGGGTTCTTGGCGTAGGGCGGGACGACAGAGCCAGGCCGCCATTGGCGGGGAGGGCGAGGCTTGCCTGGAGCCCTGGGCCTACGCCCGGCAGTGGATCGTCCAGGCGTTGCTGTCGCAGTCGCTGCCTTGGGCATCGACGTGACGGAAGGTGCTCTGTAGAACACCAGCGCGTTGTCAGAAGGCTTCTTGAGCGGATCAAAAAGGCGTCGGCCTCGCTCCTCGATGTCAGCGATGGTGGCGACACGGTGAGGGTTCTTGGCATACGGCGGGATTATTCGTCCAGCTCGTACTCGGGCGTTTCGGGGCTTTCCAGCTCCGGCCCGGCGTCGGCCTGTAGCGCCTGCTGGCGTTGCTGTTCCCGTTGCCTCCTGAGAAACGGCGGCAGGCCCGCTTCCTCCTCTTCCTCGCTCAGCTGTGGACCCGTTCCGTCTTCCTCGTCCTCCTCCTGGTACAGGTGGTCGCAATCCAGAATCTCCTCCTGGTTGCGACTGTCCCAGGTGAACGTGTGCATCACTGGGCAGTAACAGCGCACCGTCACGGCTTCGGGCCGATCCGGCTTGCCGGTGATCTGCCACATCGCTGACGGACAGGTCTTGCAAGCCATCGGCAGGCTCGGCAGTGCGTCGCCCCGTAGTTTCAGCAGGACTTCGCTGGTGATCTCTCTGTCGTTGCCCGGTGTGTACGTTTTCATTGTGTTCTCCATGGACTTGGTAGAATTTCTGCTCGCGCTCAGCAAGCAACTGCTGACGCTCTTCTGGGCTGGCAGCCACATAACGCTTGCGAAACGCCGGTGTCGCCTTCTCCACATACTTGATTTCCATCGCCCGTTGCGGCCATTCAGTTAACCGCTGGGCAATGATCGCTTTATCAAGCGGCTCCTTTTTCAAGTCGCGCCTGACGATAAAGTTATCGTGAAAGATGGTTTCTTTGAGGTTGGTAAACTTCGCATCGCCGGGCAACTTGACGGCCACGTACTCATTGTCTTTGCCCTGATTGCGGATGCGCGTTTCACCGTAGGTGGCCGCCAACTCATAGAACGCCTCACGGCTGGTCACGTTCTTTTCAATCACCTGCTTAACCAGCGTTTGCTTGAACTCCCGATTCTTACCGTAGAAGTCATCGCCCTTGTACCTGGACAGCACGCTTGCGGCATCAGCAATGTCTACCCGAACATTCTCTCTGGGTGACGCAAGGTTGTACTTCTGGTTTAGATATTCCTGGAAAGCCTCAAAATACTTCTCATGATTCTTATAGAAGCCCACGGGGTTGGCTTCATTACCACTGAGCAAGTTGATACGCGGCACGATGACGTGGATATGTGGCTTGCGTTCGACAGGCTTGCCGGTCTTCTTGTCAGTTACACATTTAATCTTGGGCAAATGCGCCTCAGCGTAAAAATTGAATTCTTCCGCTTTATACGCATACATGAGAAACTGTTTGAATTCGGCTGTAACGGCTTTAAGGAAGCTCCGAGCAAG
>NZ_LJQT01000162.1:0-20550 GCF_001400515.1 Pseudomonas meliae
ACCCGGGGCGGTTCACTTTCAGACGCTCCAGCTTTTCATCACTCGACGACGTCGCGATAACGGTCGCACCCACCATCTTGGCGAACTGCAACGCGAAAATCGATACACCGCCAGTGCCCTGCACCAGAACGGTATCACCAGCTTTCAACGCATCATCGACCATCAGCGCGCGCCACGCGGTCAAGCCTGCGGTGGTCAGCGTGGACGCTTCGGCATGAGTATAACCCAGTGGCGCGTGGGTGAATGAGGTGGCACGGGCAGTCACTTGCTCGCGGGCATAACCGTCAACGCCGTCGCCCGGCACAGTGACGAAACCTTCAACCAGCGGCTCGCCGCTGATCCACTCAGGGAAGAACGTGCTGACGACAGAGTCGCCGACAGCGAACTCGCTGACGCCCTCGCCTACTGCGGTTACCACGCCTGCGCCATCGGCCATGGGAATGCGTTTTTCAGTCGGTGCCCACATGCCGGTGACGACTGCGAAGTCGTGATAGTTGAGCGAATTTGCGTGCAGACGCACAGTGATCTCACCGGCTTTCGGTGCCAGTACTTCGCTTTCGCCAACGCTGACCTGATCGTAGCCGCCGCCAGCCTGCACGTAGATGGTTGTATTGCTCATGGTCAATCTCCTATCAATTCAACATTACGCAAAATGACGAAATGTGTAAGTAACGCTAAAGGGTCATAGTTCTTTCTTGAGCCGATCGGCAAACCGGTCGATGGCTAGCTCGTCGCGGCGAAAATAAGTCCATTTGCCGATCCTTGTTGCCTGAACCAGCCCGGCGCGTTGCAGAATCGCCAGGTGCGCAGACGCGGTGGAAGCCGACAGACTGGCCTTGGCCTGAATGTGCGAGACGCACACGCCTATCGCCGGATCACCGTGGTCCTGTGGAGGGAAATGGGCTTGCGGGTTTTTCAGCCACTCCATGATCAACATGCGAGTGTCATTGCCGACCGCTTTGATTTGCTCAAGAATCATGGGGCACAACATTACGCTTTTTTACGAAATGTTCAACCCCTGATTTATGCCCGTACATCTGAACGCCTATTTCATTACAGCTTCACATCGGCCTGACAAATGAAGCAATCTGTCGACTCCAACAAAACCGACTGCACGGCTGAGAGCACTCAGACTCATGATGAACCTTAAATACAGCGCATTCACCGCCCTGCTGCTGGGCATGACAGGCATGGCTCAGGCTCAGGCTCAGGAATCCACCTCGCATCTGGACAAGGTTCTGCAAGCCGGCCAGTTGGCAGTCTGCACGACTGGCGATTACAAGCCCTATACCCTGCTGCGCGAAGACGGTGAATACGAAGGCATCGATATCACCATGGCACGCTCGCTGGCCAAGAGCCTGGGAGTTAGCGTGCGGTGGGTGCCTACCACCTGGAAAAACCTGATGCCGGACATGGTTGCCGGCAAATGCGACATAGGCATGGGCGGCATCTCGGTCAGCCTGGAACGCCAGAAGAAAGCCCTCTTCAGCAATACGCTTGATGTCGATGGCAAGATTCCCCTGGTGCGCTGTGAAGACAAGGCCATGTACGAGACGGTCGAGCAGATCAATCAGCCCTCGGTGCGCTTGATAGAACCTGCTGGCGGCACCAATGAAGCCTTCGCGCGCGCTCATCTGCCGAAGGCGTCTCTGGCATTTCACGACAACAAGACCATCTTCCAGGAACTGCTGGACAAGAAGGCTGACGTGATGATCACCGATGCCTCCGAAGCGCTTTATCAGCAGAAACGTATGCCTGGCTTGTGTGCGGTCAACCCGACCGCGTACATGCAATACGGCGAAAAGGCCTACCTGTTGCCCCGCGATGATGTGACCTGGAAAAGCTACGTTGACCAATGGCTGCATTTGAGCAAGGCCACTGGCGAGTATCAGCAGGCGCTCGGGGAATGGCTGGCAGTGCCTACGCAACTGTAAAAAGTATCATTTAGCCACTACGCCTAAAGCTTGAGTTCGAGACGCCGATAGTTGATGGCCAGCGATGCATTCGCAAGGTCCCGATTCAGCAGGCGAACAAACCCTAAAGAGGAACTTTCATGTCCCGAACTCAAGCGCCTCATGGCGGTTTCACTATAAAACAACGATTGATGGCCTCGACCTTCGCCATCATCGTTGCGTTTATCGCTTTGTCGTTTTTCATGATCCATACACTCAAGACATCCACTGAGAATGTCGACGCTTTGTACAACCGGGATTTTCTGGCCACCGAGGCCGTGAACAATATCGACGGTGCACTGACCCGTGTGGACATCAATATCCTGCGCATGATCGCCATCGGCAATCCGGAGCAGACTGCGGGCTGGAAAAACGAGAACGAGGCCGCTTTTGCCAAGCTTGATGAGCTGACCGTTCTGCTCGGCAAGAACACCGCTGAAACGCTGGATGTCACGCTGACCCAGCAGTTGCAGCGCGACTACACTAAGTTGCGTGATGGTATGCGGCACCAGACGAGCGTTATCCAGACGGGTGATATCGCCGCCGCCACCAACATCAATCGCACCGAGGTCAAACCCTTCGCCGAGCAGGTCTTCAAAACCCTGCAAACCCTGCGCGAGCAAGGCAAACAGAAGGCAGGCGAGCGCTTTGATGCTCAGGAAGCAAGTGCTACCCGGACCAACAACCTGTCCATCACCGCCACACTTTTGATTGCGGTGCTGGGTGTCGTGGTGACACTACTGACCATACGCAGCATTCTGGCAGCCATAGGTGGCGAACCGGATACGGTGGCCACCATTACCCGCACCATCGCCAGAGGCGACCTGAGCAGTACTATCAAGGTCAATGCCAATGACAACACCAGCGTCGCCGCTGCCGTGGTTGCCATGCAGACTCAACTGCGGGACACCCTGCAACAGATTTCAAACTCAGCGACCCAGCTGGCTGCCGCTGCTGAAGAGATGACCGCCATCACTGAAGACGGGTTCAGGGCATCCAGCGACAGAACAACGAGATTGACCAGGCCGCGACTGCCGTCAATGAAATGACCAGTGCGGTAGAAGAAGTGGCGCGTAATGCCGAACACACCGCACGCTCTTCAAGCAACGCGACCAGCGCAGCACAAGCAGGTCTGGGGCTGGTTAAGAAGACCGTCAGCGCAATCAATACCATGAGCACCGACGTACAGAAAACAGCCGTGCTGATTGGCGAGCTGGCTGATCAGTCGCGCGACATCGGCAAGGTTCTGGATGTGATCCGTGGTCTCGCCGAGCAAACCAACCTGCTGGCCCTCAACGCTGCTATTGAGGCAGCGCGAGCGGGTGAAGCCGGACGCGGATTTGCTGTGGTGGCGGATGAAGTGCGTGCCTTGGCGCACCGCACTCAGCAATCAACCAGCGAAATCGAGCGCCTGGTCAACAATATTCAGAACGGCACTGATCGGGCGGTGAGCTCCATGCGCGGCAACACGGAACTGGCCAGCGACACGCTCAGTATCGCCGAGGGTGCCAATGATTCTCTGAGCGTCATCAGTACAGCAGTCAGTGAAATCAACGACCTCAATCTGGTCATCGCCAGCGCCGCACAACAACAGGCACACGTTGCGCGGGAAGTGGACCGCAATCTGGTGAACATTCGTGACCTGTCTGCGCAATCTTCATCAGGTGCACAGCAGACCAGCAGCGCGAGCCGTGAATTGTCGACGCTGGCTCTGGACCTGAACAATATCGTCGGGCGCTTCCGTCTGTCCTGATGCGAGGCACACTCTGTGCGCTGCTACAGCGCGCAGAGTGCGCAGAGTGCGCAGAGTGCGCAAATTCCGGACCTGGCCGGCCTATATCCGCGTCTGCGTACATATTCTGTTGCAAGCCCGTTGCGCCTGAAATAGCGTGGTGTTCTGGACGAACAAGGACTACACGCATGAAGCCCGGCAAACCTATCACACGCGCATTCTGTGTCGAGTTGCAGCAAGAGCTGTCAATCGCGGCTGCCCGACGCGAATACTTCTCTCAGGAGCCGCCACGCAAACGCTTCGAGTTTCTCTGCTCGAATGAGGCTTGCAGGGCGATGGGGGCAAAGGTGACCGGGGTTCGCTATGACGTGAAACCACAGGACAACCCAACCTTCGTTGCTGCGCACTTCCGCGCCAACCCGCACTACGATCACCATCCGGAGTGTGAGTGGGTGGATGAGAGCGCAGACGAAAAGCCGGACGTTCGTGTCGAAGAAACAGATGCTCAGACGCGTGTGCGCCAGGCCAAGCGCAAGCTGGATGACTACATCGACATATTCGACCCGACGCTCAAAGCACCGGTCAAAGAGAAGTCCGGGGAAGAAAAAGCCGGTGCAGGCAATCTGCAGCCCATCGTCAGCCAGCCTTTGACCGAACCCGCGTCACCCAAGGCCGCCCGCTACAGCGAAACCCGCACCAACAACCTGGAGCGCCTGGTAGACAGCTATCGACAGGCCAAGGCCGAGTTGTCACTGGACGATTTCAAGCTGTTGAAACTGAGAATTCCCGGTCAGGGCGAAGTGTCGCTACGCGGGTATTTTCGCCATATCAAGTACGCGCAAACGGGTGACAACGGCCGTGTGCTATTTGGTGGAGGGTTGATTGAGCAACGTTACGGGCTGGGGTTCAAGTTCAGGTTTTTTGACCGTATCGACGGCAAACTGGTAACGCTTTACGTATCGCCCGCGCAAATGCAGGCCTACCGTTCAAGCCGCTATATAAGTGAGTTGTTAAGCCACGCGGATGACGTGAAGTTCTTCACAGTATATGCACTGGGAACGGTCACGAAAAGTCCATCGGGCAAGAGTTATGGCCTGGAAGTCGATGACTTGCGGCATCTGGCGATTGTGTTGGGCCCAGCGAAAGACCTGGTCGAGGAAGGGAAAGCCGCTGCACCTTGAGCATGCATCCAGTGATCGTCCCAGCGCATGGCGCTGGAACGATACAGGTCAAGCTATCAGGCTTTGACGATCCAGCCGGCTGGCGCCTCGATGTCACCGGATTGCACGCCGGTCAATTCCTTGTACAGACGCTGAGTGACCGGACCGACTTCGGTCTGGCTGTAGAACACATGCAGCTTGTCCTTGTAGGAAATCCCGCCAATCGGGGTGATCACCGCAGCCGTACCGCAAGCGCCCGCTTCCTTGAAGGTGTCGAGCTGGTCGATGAATACATCGCCCTCCTCGACCGTCAGGCCAAGACGGGATTTTGCCAGTTCGATCAACGACAGGCGGGTGATGCCCGGCAGCACCGACGGTGATTTCGGCGTCAGGAACACATCATCATTGGTGATGGCAAAGAAGTTTGCCGAACCCACTTCCTCGATCTTGGAATGGGTCTGCGGGTCGAGATAGATGCAATCGGCAAAACTGTGTTTCTTGGCTTCAGAGCCGGGCATCAGGCTGGCGGCATAGTTGCCACCAACCTTGGCAGCCCCGGTGCCATTGGGCGCAGCGCGGTCATACCCGGAAATCACGAAATTGTTTGGCTTCAGGCCGCCCTTGAAATAGGCGCCCACCGGGATGCAGAAGATCGAAAAGATGAACTCCGGGGCCGTACGCACGCCGATGTTGTCACCCACACCAATCACGAACGGGCGCAGATACAACGCGCCGCCTGAACCATATGGCGAGATGAAACGTTCGTTGGCCTTGACGACCTGTTTGCAGGCCTCGATGAACACATCAGTCGGTACATGAGGCATCAACAGACGAGAACAACTGCGCTGCATGCGCTGCGCGTTCTGATCGGGACGGAAAAGATTGATCGAGCCATCCTTGCAGCGATAGGCCTTGAGACCTTCGAAGCACTGCTGACCATAATGCAGCGCGGTCGAACCCTCGCTGATATGCAGCGTGTTGTCCTCGGTCAGCGACCCCTGATCCCAGGCGCCGTCGCGCCAATGAGAAAGGTAGCGCTTGTCAGTCTTGATGTAATCGAAACCCAGAGTGTCCCAGTTGATGCTTTCTTGACTCATAACGCCCTCTATCATTTTAGCGACTGCCTGGACGAGTCAGGCCAATGCCTTATTCTGCCAGATCATTCAGGCCCTGAGGCTCGAAATAAATGCAAACCGACATGGCATTTCTGACCCAGGCCCAAACATGGGCGCTCTGTATGCTCAGTGAGTTGACCAACGACGATGATGCTTACCGATAGCTCAGCAGCAAACGCTTGCAGCGTCGCCACGTCGTTCCATTGAAATATTTCCAGGGGATGGTACGCAAAAGACTCCAGGCGTATCGCTTATCCGCGACCGCAGCGTATTTCAATGCCTTGTTGACGACTTGAGTGCGGCCACTCTGATATTCGGGATGCTCACGATAGGGCTCGATACTTTTGAGATCAGCCTCAAGCAGCACCTTGTACTTGCGTGAAAGGTTGTTGGGGTGACGTCGATAGCGTGTCACGACTTCGGGGATCACATGCATTTCATAGCCCAGGCGGGCAATTCTCAGCGTGGCCTGGAAATCCTGAACCTTTATCTCCGGATCGTAGCCGTTCGCGTCGCGCATGGCCTGCATCCGATACAGGGCCACCGGCGCCCCCACAACGACCGCACCGCGCAACACGTCGTCGAATGTCAGCCGTTCGATATAGTCGCGCGATTGGCATTTGATCGTGTTGCCGTCGCAGTCCATGTAGCTGATCAGTGCGCCTACGCAGCCGACTTCGGGGTGCTCGTCGAGATACTGCGCACGGATACGCAGCGAAAACGGGAGCATGATGTCATCGAGGTCCGGTGTGGACAGATAGACGCCTTTCGCATGTCGCAGGCCATGATTGAGAGCGGCACTGCCCCCCTGGTTGGCTTGGCGATAGAGCTGGAACGGGTAACGCGCCTGCAATGACTCAAGCATCGCGATGCTGTTGTCGGTCGAACCATCGTCAACGATGATGACTTCAAAATTACCGTAGTCCTGAGCAAAGATGCTCTGAAGGGCAGCTTCAAGGAAGCGCTCGGCGTTATAGCAAGGGGCGACGATCGAGACCAGGGGTTGAGGCGTGCGGCTCTGACTTTCTGAGGGCATCATGGGGTAATAGCCATAATCATTATCGGCCCTGACGGGGTCGGAAACCGGATATCCATAACAGGTCGCTTGAAAACGGCACATCATGCGGCAAGCGATCCTGATTTTCTACAGCAGGTCACAAACGCCGTGTAAACAGGTGTATCCAGCCACCAGGAATCTGCTGCCGTTTGCTGTCATTCATCAAGTGTAGATCGCATCCAAAAAAAACCCCGCTCTTCGCAGAACGGGGTTTTCAGGTTGTGCATCAGGTGAAAATCAGAAGGCGTAGGTCACCAACAACTCTTTTGTCACCTGAAAGTCCACCGACATCATCACGCTCAAGGCAGTGATGGTGAAGATAGAAAACACGAACAGCTTGCGAGCCCAGACAGTATCGTCAACGGCTTTGTAACCCTTCCAGGCCATGTACAACCAGTACATCCCCATGCCTGCTGCAACAGCCAGGTAGTTGAGGCCCGCATAACCACCTACGGTCAACATCAGGGTCGCCACGAGGAACGCCAGGATGTAGAGCATGATGTGGCGCTTGGTGACCAGAATGCCGCGCTTGACCGGCAGTACCGGAATTTTCGCCGCACGATAGTCGTTGAAACGGAAGATGGCGATCGCATACGAATGCGGCATCTGCCACAGGCTGAACATCACCAGTAGCGTCAGGGCCGCGAAGTCGAAGCTGTTGGTCACTGCACAGTAGCCGATCACTGGAGGCATGGCCCCCGAGAGACTGCCCACCAGTGTGCCGTGAACCGATCTGCGTTTCAGGTACAGGCTGTAAAGGCCGACATAGATCGCAAACCCGATGACCGCAAACAAGGCAGCCAACGGGTTGGCCTCGGTGTAAAGCAGGGCAACGCCCGCAACGCCGAGTATGGTTGCGTAGAGCAGCGCCAGTTTCAATGAAACCAGGCCCTGCACCAGAACCCGGTTACGGGTCCTTTCCATTCGCTGATCGATATCGCGATCGATGCAGTTATTGAACACGCAACCAGACGCAACGACCAGGGAAGTACCAATTACCGCAGCGAGGAAGACGCCGAAGTCGATATTTCCCTTGGAAGCCAGAAAAAAGCCACCTGCCACCGAAAGCACGTTACCGAAAATGATCCCCGGCTTGGTGATTTGGATAAAGTGCTTCAGTGACATCTGGTATTCCTCAATGCGCCATCATTTCGCGGTGGACGCTGAAAATGATCCACAGCGACAGGCCAACCAGCAGGACGATAACCATCGTGGTAAAGGCGAAGGCCATCACGTTGTTGCGCTGCACGCTCGTGAAATCCAGGTGCAGGAAGTAATGCAGGTGCACCAGGATCTGGATGATCGCGAAGACCAGAACGATTGCAATCGTCATGTCCTTCGGCAGCGACGGCGACATCACCAGGGCAAACGGAATGGCGGTCAGGATGATCGACAGTACGAAACCGATGATGTACGACTTCACTGAGCCGTGACTATTGTCTTCAGCGGAGTGATGCGAATTTGACATTACAAAGCTCCCATCAGATAGACAACGGTGAACACGCCGATCCAGACAACGTCCAGGAAGTGCCAGAACAGGCTGAGGCAGCTCAGGCGAGTCTTGTTGGTGTTGGTCAGGCCCTTTTTCTGGACCTGGAACATCATGATCGCCATCCAGATCAGACCGCTGGTCACGTGTGCGCCGTGCAGGCCTACCAGCGCGAAGAACGCTGACAGGAAGCCGCTGCGGCTCGGACCGTAGCCTTCGTGGATCAGGTGATGGAATTCATAGATTTCCATACCGATAAACGCAGCACCACACAGGAAGGTCAGGGCCAGCCAGCCAAGAACCTGGCTTTTCTTGCCCTTGTACAACGCCAGCATGGCGAAGCCGTAGGTGATACTACTGACCAGCAGGAACGCGGTTTCCACAGCCACGAATGGCAGCAGGAAGATGTCCTGGCCCGACGGGCCACCCGCGACACTGTTGACCATCACGGCGTACACCGCGAAGAACGAGGCGAACAACACGCAGTCAGTCATCAGGTACAGCCAGAAGCCGTAGACCGTCATGCCACCGCTGTCGTGGTGATCGTCATGCCCATGATCATGGTCGTGATCGTGGTCGTGGTCGTGGTCGTGGTCGTGGTCGTGGTCGTGGTCGTGGTCGTGGGCTCCGGAGTTGATTGCAATATTTGACATTGTTTAAACCTGTTCCAGCGAGGACTTGACAGGAGTGTATGCACCGTTGGCCGCCAGGACCTTGTGATGCTCACCTTCAATACGCGCTACATCTTCAGCCGGCACCATATAACCCTGGTCGTCACGGACAGCGTGAGCAACGAAGACTGCAATGGTCGCCACCAGGCTTGCGCCTACCAGCCACCAGATGTGCCAGATGAATGCGAAGCCGAAGACCGTCAGCAACATACCCATGTACAGGCCGGTTGCAGTGTTGTTAGGCATGTGGATCGCCGAGTAGCGGGCAGGAACCTTGTAAGCGGTGCCGGCACGTTTTGCATCGGTGAACGCGTCGATGTCGTCAGCTTTTGGCAGTTCGGCAAAGTTGTAGAACGGCGGTGGCGAAGAAGTGGACCACTCCAGGGTATGGCCATTCCATGGGTCACCGGTCAGATCGCGGTTGTTGTCGCGGTCACGGATACTCACGAACAGCTGGATCAGCTGCGAAGCGATACCCATGGCGATCAGCACGGCACCGAACAGCGCGACGTCCAGGTAGATGTTCCACTCTGGCATGTCGGTAGCGTTCAGACGACGGGTCATGCCCAGGAAGCCCAGCGCGTAAAGCGGCATGAACGCGACGAAGAAGCCGACGATCCAGAACCAGAACGCTGCCTTGCCCCACTTCTCGTTCAGGGTGAAGCCGAACGCTTTAGGGAACCAGAACGCGAAGCCGGCGATGTAACCGAATACCGCACCGCCGATGATGACGTTGTGGAAGTGAGCGATTACGAACAGGCTGTTGTGCAGTACGAAGTCAGCACCTGGAATCGCCAACAGAACGCCGGTCATACCGCCGATCGAGAAGGTGACCATGAAGCCCAGGGTCCAGAGTACTGGCGCGGTAAAGCGCAGACGCCCTTGATACATGGTGAACAGCCAGTTGAATAGCTTCACACCCGTCGGGATCGCGATAAGCATCGTCGCCAGGCCGAAGAAGGCGTTGACGTTGGCACCCGCACCCATCGTGAAGAAGTGGTGCAGCCAGACCATGAAGCCCAGGATACAGATCGCACCGGAGGCGAAGATCATCGACTTGTGGCCGAACAGACGCTTGCCGGAGAACGTGGAGATGACTTCCGAGAACACGCCGAAAGCCGGCAGGATCAGGATGTACACCTCAGGGTGACCCCACGCCCAGAACAGGTTCACGTACATCATGGGGTTGCCGCCCATTTCGTTCGTGAAAATGTGGAAGTCCAGGTAGCGGTCAAGGGTCAGGAACGCCAGGGTAGCGGTCAGGATCGGGAACGAAGCCACGATCAGGATGTTTGCCCAGGTGCAGGTCCAGGTGAAGATCGGCATGTCCATCAGTTTCATGCCAGGGGTACGCATCTTCAGAACGGTCACGAGGAAGTTGACCCCCGTCAGCGTCGTACCTAACCCGGATAACTGTAGCGCCCAGATGTAGTAGTCAACCCCTACGCCAGGACTGTATTGCAACCCGGAAAGAGGTGGATACGCTACCCAGCCGGTCTTGGCGAATTCACCGACACCCAGGGAGATGTTGATCAGCAGCATACCTGCGACCAGCAGCCAGAAGCTCAGGGAGTTCAGGAACGGGAACGCCACGTCGCGAGCGCCGATCTGCAGAGGCAGAACGATGTTCATCAGCCCCGTGAAGAACGGCATCGCCATGAAGATGATCATGATCACACCGTGAGCGGTGAAGATCTGGTCATAGTGCTCAGGCGGAAGGAACCCTTCGGAACCGTTCTGGGCCATCGCCAGTTGGGTACGCATCATGATGGCGTCGGCAAAACCGCGCAGCAGCATGACCATGGCAACGACGATGTACATCACGCCGATTTTCTTGTGGTCGACAGAGGTCAGCCATTCAGACCACAAGTACGTCCACTTGCGGAAATAGGTGATCAACCCGACAACCGCAATGCCGCCGAGCGCGATCATGGCAAGTGTCACCATGACTATCGGCTCGTGGAACGGCACCGCTTCCAGACTTAATTTGCCAAACATCGTTTACTCCTCTGCCCCAGCAGCTGAATTTTTGCCTTTTTCCGCACCAGCGTCACCGGCCACTTCCTTCTCACCAGCAACAACCTTCTTGCCTGGATTCATACCTTCATACTTGTCGATGACGATCTGGAACAGGTTCGGGGTGACCGAGGAAAAGAGTTCGACAGGGTTGCGTTCGCTCGGCTTGATCAACTCGGCGTATTCGGCCGTGCCAAGCTTTTTAGGTGAGCTCTTGACTTCGCTGACCCAGCTGTCGAAATCAGCCTGGCTGGTGGCGATAGCCTTGAACTTCATACCGGTAAAGCCCGCGCCACTGTAGTTGGCCGAAATACCGTTGAATTCGTGATTTTCGTTGGCAATCAGGTGCAGCTTGGTGTGCATGCCCGCCATTGCGTAGATCTGACCACCCAGACCAGGGATGAAAAAGGAGTTCATCACGCTGTCCGAGGTAACCTGGAAATTGATCGGGGTCTTGGCTGGAAACACGATCTTGTTGACCGTGGCGATGCCGTAGTCCGGATAGACGAATACCCACTTCCAGTCGACCGAGATCGCCTGAATGGTGATCGGCTTCACGTCCGACTCAAGCGGACGGTAAGGGTCCAGCGAGTGAGTAGAGACGTAAGTGATGTACCCCAGGAAGACCAGCAGCAGCATGGGTACGCCCCAGACTGCGATTTCGATCTTGGTGGAGTGGGACCAGTCCGGCGTGTACTTGGCGGCCTTGTTCGAAGCGCGATACTTCCATGCGAAGATCAGGGTCATCAGAATGACCGGGATCACGACAATCAGCATCAGCAACGTAGCGATTACGATCAGGTTCCGCTGCTCGATACCCACCTGCCCTTTTGGATCGAGCAGAGGTACGCCATCGCATCCACTGAGCAAAAGCATACAGAAAAGGGCCAAGAAGCCAAAAAACCTGGGGTACCTTTTTTTACTCATTTCACGACCTCTAAAAGCAGCTTGCGCGGTGCAGTTGGGTTTCGACCGCCAACACTTCGCCCTGCCAGTGCCGGCTAATTTTTTTGAATTGAACAAGGGCCTGCCATTACGCACAGCGGCATATCGACAAGTCCGGGTTTAGCTATGGATTCTTGTTTTTTGAGTTGCTGGAACTGCCCAAAATATCGGGCAGACGCTTTCGACGCGGCCATCATACGCCCTCAGAGGCAAGCGTTGCGCTGCCTGTTCAGAGTGCACAGGGGACGCTCCAAGCCTCAAAATGCTGATCGTTCAGCCAGGCTGGACGACAAGTGGTGGGGATTGTAGATACGTAAATTTTTAATTACTATGCCTAATTTTGTAACAGTTATTCTCTCAATTCGTAACAATCACCCTCCAAACACGTCATTTCACCCAAAAAAAGCCCCGTAATCACTGGGCTTTTTTCTCGAAAGCCCCTGTATTTAGTAAGGTTTGCGGCGGTTACGAATGATGCACGCCGGTACCAGAACTGCAGTCAGGACAAACGCTGCCAGCGCCCATTGCGCGAGTGATAATCCGAGGACCGGCGGATACGGCGTCGTACAGAAACCGCTGACCTGAAACCCTGTTGGGAACAGTGTAGCCAATGGCAGGCCATCAACGATCGGTTGCAGGACGTCGATACCGCAACTGTCGGACGGATGGGCAAGTATCCATACATGCCGGCCGGCCGCGGCAATTCCGCTCAATGCGCTGAGAGTGACCAGCGTTTCACACACCGTAACGCCGCGACGTCCGGACATGGCAGCGCCGATGAACGCAAAAATGGCGATGAACAGCAGTGCGTAGCGCTGCAGGATGCATAGCGGGCAAGGCGCCTCGCCCAGCACGATCTGCATGTACAGGGCACCGCCGATCAGAGCCAGGCAGATAATCCCCAGCAAAACCAGAAAGCGCTTTTCGCGTCTCAGGTACAACGTGTTGTCGCTCATTCACATACCTTACTGAACTGATGAGGTGGCTGGTCAACGCCCTGCAATGTAAGGGCGAAGCCTGAAACAGGAGTGCACGGCCCGACCGTACCGAAGCGTGCGCGATGATCATCTGTCTGATTCTGCAACTCAAGCGCTCGCCAGCTATACGGGCACATTTGCCCGCTGGATGGTCTGAACAGTGCCTGTGCGATCAACCAGGCGGTCTTCGCCAAGGGCTGGATGAAAAACGCTTCTATATATAGAGGGTGCGTCACTATGTCGCACCACCTCTTCTATATATAGCTGCGGTATTTTGCCGCAGGGCATGCTGATGTCAAAGCACAGTCGCGTACGAACCTGCGACGCTGACTGTCGGAATGCGCAGAGCGACAGTGTGCCGCATCTCGCCCGGTTTGACTGGACCGGAGCCAGACTGCCACTATTCACGCTTGCACTGGCAGCTCATGCCGGCTGCCGTTACGTGTTGAAACAACTTTCAAGGACCAGCGAGCGGCGCGGCCAGCCGTCCGTTAAAAATCCTCAAGCCTGCTCGTCGCAGGTCGATAACCTGTCATAGAAAGTTGTTTGCCGCTTCCAGGCGACGAAACACCTACAGTCAGAAGGTTCATATGTCCAAGAACGTCCGAGCAGATTCACTTTCGCTGCTCCTCTTCACGTTGCGCAGCGGCAAGCTGATGGCGATCAACCTGCTCAAGGTCAGTGAGATCATTCCCTGCCCTCCCCTGACCCATCTTCCCGAATCGCACCCGCACGTCAAAGGTATCGCCACGTTGCGCGGCTCATCACTGTCGGTCATTGACCTGAGTCGTGCAATCGGTGAGCGCCCTCTGGCCGATCCCGACGGTGGCTGCCTGATCGTTACCGACGTCAGCCGCTCCAAACAGGGCCTGCACGTTCAGGCCGTGAGCAAGATTGTGCACTGCATGACCACCGATATCCGTCCTCCACCCTATGGGTCGAGCAGCAAATCGTTCATCACCGGGGTCACTCAGGTCGATGGCGTGCTGGTACAGGTTCTGGATATCGAAAAAGTGATTCACGGTATTGCTCCGGCGCAAATCGTCGTGCAGTCGACGGAGCTGGCCAAAGAGGATGCCGAAATGCTCAGCAAGGCGCGAATTCTGGTCGTCGATGACAGCCAGGTTGCCCTGCAGCAGTCGATCATCACCTTGCGCAATCTGGGCATCGAATGCCACACGGCGCGCAGTGCCAAGGAAGCCATCGACGTTCTGCTGGATCTTCAAGGTACTGATCGGCAGATCAACGTGGTGGTTTCCGACATCGAGATGTCGGAGATGGATGGCTACGCGCTCACCCATACTCTTCGCGACACGCCCGACTTCAGCGATCTGTATATCCTCTTGCACACCTCGCTCGACAGCGCGATGAACAGTGAGAAGTCGCAGACCGCCGGTGCCAACGCGGTGCTGACCAAGTTCTCGTCACCCGAGCTGACCAAATGCCTGATCGAGGCCGCACGTACGGTGGTCGCCCAAGGGCTCTGATCCCGGAGCGCGCACCGACGCAACGTCCGAACCTGACCGATGCATCTGCCGGACACTACTGGCTGATGCGTCGGACTCTCGCCTTGCCAGTACCATCCGCGGTCTGGCCACCGCGCGTCCTGCAGCGACCTTTCACCCTTGAGCAAGCCCCAGAGGTTCACCGCCTGCTGAAATTGGGTTATGCCAGCGCGACAGGCAGTGTGCCGGATTATCCGCACTGGCGAGCTGCCTTCGAACAAGACCCTGAATTCGACACGTCGCGGTGCTTTCTGGCCATGCTCGACGAAACAGTGGTGGGCGTGATCGTCTGCTGGACCAGCGCATTCATCAAAGACCTGGTCGTGCATCCCGATGTGCGACATAGCGGGATCGGTTCCGCTCTGCTCAACCACCTGTTCGCCCATTTGAGTAAGTGTGGCGAAGCAGCGGTCGATCTCCATGTCATGGAAAACAACCTCAAGGCACGGCGTCTTTACGAGAAATCAGGGATGTCCTACCTGAAACGTTTCGATATCCCCGAAGCCTGACGGGCCCGTTGACTCAACCAGCGACTGGCGCACAACTTGCTTCTCGAGCTGCATCAGCCGGGAGAGTGACCAATTGTTGTCGCTCGGCGCGCAGCTCTGAAAGGGTCATCGAGACAATGGACACCAAGTTTTCCTGTGTGGGTTGCGGCGGTTGCTGCACCGACCACCACGTGCCTCTCACGCTCGGCGAAGCCGCGCAATGGGCGGCAGACGGCGGCAACGTGATTGTCTTGACCGAAGCGTTTCTAAGCAATGGCTATGGCGTGTCCGAGACCCAACTGACCCATGCCAGCCGTCGTTCGACGCAGGTGAACAGCGGCAGCACCACAGCCTTTGTGGCGATCACCTTCGCGGCCTACAACGTTGGGCGTTGCCGTAATCTTGACGAGAAAAACCTGTGTCGCATTTACGAGCGCAGGCCGCTGGTGTGCCGGATCTATCCGATGGAAATCAATCCGCACATTCCCTTGCGCCCCGAAACCAAGGGCTGCCCGCCAGAGTCCTGGGAGCAGGGCCCCGACCTGATCATTGGCGACAGGCTGGTTGATACGCAGTTGATGGACTTGATCGAACAATCCCGTCAGGCCGATCGGGATGAGATAGAGACCAAACAGTTGATCTGCCAGAAACTGGGCATACGCACCACCGCCCTCAAGGGCAACGGCTTCGTCGCGTATCTGCCAGACATGAACGCATTTGCGACCGCCATCGCGGAGGTCGCAAACCGTGCGCAGGATATGCAACCCAATGACTCGCACTGGGAATTTCATGTGGCGGGACAGCAGGTTCTGGACACCCTGCAACAGGAGGGTGCCGACGTTACGGATCGGGAGCCGGTTTCCTACCTGTTCATACCCTTGCAGGCAGCCTGAACAGGATTACTCACGCGATCAGCGCTTGCCCATCGATCTGCGCGTGCCCGCCGGGGCTACGCCAGGGGTCTTGTGATGGCCATGCTTGTTGGCTTTCTGATGCCATGCGGGTTCCTTTTTGGCCTGAGCAAACTCCGAAGGCTTGAACGGAAAGCTGAAAGGCGCAATGACAGCCTTCTTTTCAGTGTCTGCGACGGAGTCGGCTGCGGCGTCTTGAACAGGGGGTTGTTCAGGAGTGGTCATGGTGTCACCAGAAAGTCGAATTGGCCGGGCACATGCCCGCGGTCGCGCAGCATACATCAATCGCCGCGTAACCGCCCGAGCCTCCTGTCGCCGTCATTTGTAGAACAGATCGACCATGATCTCGGCATTGAAAGGTCCCGGCGTCGGTGTATTGGAATTCCACAGCAACTGCGCATTGAAGTCAGCACTGGCAGCGTTGGTTTCACCCAGCAGTTCTGCCAGATGGAACGGCTCGTTGTAACGTAATGGCTGGCCACTGACAGCGCTGGCAATACGAATCCCCAGCGAGTCATTGCCGGAGGGAACGAGCAGTTCGCCGGACAGATTGCCTGTCACCGGCCTGAAACGCGCATCAATGCTGAAAGGCGAATCGCACGTGCGGCTGGTCAGCAGAGAAAATGTCTGTGTGGCGATCACCTTGCCAATAGTCACCTCGTGTATGGCAACGTCGCCGAACTCCACGGTTTCCGGGAGCACTTGCAGGTCGGCGTCGCAGGCCACGAACCGCAGCCCCCGCAGGTTGTTGATCACGTAACTGAGGCTGCGCCCCGGCACCCGGCTGGAGTCCGTCGCACCACCCAGTTGAAAAAACCGGTAATCCAGCAGATCACTTGCCACGCCAGAGGGTGGTGTTGCGCCGAACTTCTGAATAAACACGGAAAACGCCAGATTGAAGCGCACCTTTGAACAATTTTCGATATTGCTATCGCCTTCATGGCAGACAGGCAGGTAACTCCCGGTACTGACCCGTCCACTGCCTTGCAGATGATCGGTACCCTGAAGTGTCATGCCAGCGCGGATACCCTGACCGATCAAACGATTGTCCGGATTCAGGTAGATGAAAATTTCTTCCTCGACAGACTGCGAGCCGTCCTTGGCACATTCGACCTGAACATTCACAGGCTCGGAACGCCACACCACTTCCCCGTTGGGAATCGACTCCGGAATCGCCACCGTACTGCCCAGATCATCGTGAATTTCGGTTTCACCGCCCCCTTGAGTGGTACAGACCAACGCGAAGACGGAGGCCGGATTCAGCATCAGCAACACCACAGTGGATAGCAGCCAGAGTCTGGCAGACAGTCGTTTCATATCAGCATTCGTCCTGAAAGGAATGGGGCTCCAGCAAGCGGGCCGTAAAGGCCGCCTGCCCCTTGAGCGGTGTGCAATAAGTACGCTGACCGCCATAGTCGGTCAGCGCCTTGTATGAAAAACGATGGGTTGCGGAGGGCAGAACGCTCGCTGGTACAACCATTTCAAAATGGGCACCCGGTGCCAGCAGCAGGTACTCGCTGAGTTGAACAGCGTCAATTCGCAACGCTTGCAGAGACACGTGATAAGGCATTGGGTTACGGACCGTCAGCAAGGAAACGCCTGCCTCGTCATGGGTCAGTGTCCACTGCAACTTTGCGCCAGTGTCAGCCGGATCCCCCTCTAGACCAACGGGCCGGTAAAACACATTGATGCGCTGACGCACGGCGACATTCAACTGACGAGTGCCTGCCTGCCGTCGAGGCACCTCAAGCACATACAAATGCAGCAGCGACTCGCGCCCCTGCGGCATGCCTGTGCCCTGATATAAAACGCGCAGGACCTGCCTGCCGCCGCCCGGCAGACGTGAAAGCGGCGGCGTGACCACGAACGGCAGCGTTCTACGCCGAACCAGTGGAGTGTCGTCGTCATCCTGGGCATCACTTAGCCAGGCCTGAAAAAGCGCCTCCGAATCACCTCGATTGCGCACCTCGATACTGGCTTCGTGATACTGGCCATCAAAGACCAGTCGTGTTCCGCTCAGCGAAATAGCCCCTTGTGCGCCAACGCTGCCCATCAGCAGCAGCACCGCCAACATTGCCGGGCATGAATCAGCAAGGGCGCTCATTGGCATGTCACCCTGATCCGCTCGTAGGCACGGGTCGGATCTCTGGGCGGCAGCGAGAATGCTGCCTGACAACTTTGATCAGACCAGCGAACCCGCAAGCTGCCGACATCCTGCTCACTGAGCACCAACGCCTGACTGCCAGGGTCGACCACCGCCAGCGCCCTGCCCTGTTCATCCTCGACACTGGCACCCAGCGGTATTTTGCTGCCGTCGGCGCGCACCAGTTCAAACTGGACCCGGCGGCCCACAACGGCTTTGAAGCGCACCAACGGTATCGCTCCCCGGCGCGGTACGAGCTGGGTGATGGCATTTTCCAGGTCGACATCAGCACCCAACTGGCGGGTATCCAGGCTGACCCAATTGGTCCGGTAGGCCTGCGCATAGGGCAGAACCGCATAGCCGTTGCCTGCGGTTTCGACGTTACTGAAGGACTTCAACCGAGCCCCGCTGACGTCCGGAACCTGAACCAGGGCGAAGGTTTCACCCAGCGCCTGCCCCAGGTTCACACCTCCGGGGTGAGCCACCAGCGAACCCGCCGCAGACAGGCTGAATGCATCGTAGTCCTGGCCCTGGCTATAACCTGCCTCGAAGCGACCGAACCCGGTGGTGGTACTGATCTTCCCGGCACCGAAACTGCCGGAGCTGCTGTCATGCCCGGCCTGTACCGAATAAAACGTATCACGATCCCCCAGCACCTGGCCGTTGAGCCCGGTCTGAGCGTTGTACTCACCGGTGCTGTCGCGCACGGCATTGAAAGACAGTCGCGACGAAGCAGGGCTCGATCCGAGTGGCAGGGTCACGCTCAAGGCAACACGATTGTCGGTGCTCGCTTCACCGTTTCGCCCGAAGTCCTCGTTGCGTTCAATGGACAGGCTGTAATTGACGGTCTGCCAGGCAGCGTTATAGGACAGATAAAGTTGCCGGGGCTTGCCGGGCAGATTCCAGTAGCGCTGCTCGGAAGCGGTCAGACTCAGCGATGCGGCGTGGCTCGACACTATCTGGGTAACACTTAGCTCAAGCCGATCCCGAGCCAGGCCAGTGGACAGCGCATGTCTCTGCGGGTCGGTATCGCTGATGTGCTGGCTCAGGGTCCGGTACGCTTCAGTGGAATAGCGGTAACCTGCCACGGCCAGAGTGGTGTCGGTAACGTCCAGCGTGTTGGCATAGCGCACCCGTATGCTCTGGCCGCTGCGCGACTGTTGAGCAACCTGACTGACAGATCGGGTGATATCCAGCGACACTGCGCCCAGCCCGGTATTGATCCCGGCACCTATATTCGCGGCCTGATAATCTTCGGCCAGCTGCAGCCCCCCAAACCCGGTAATCCGCTCGGAAAGCCCATAGATCAGGGCTGTGCTGGCAAAGTCGGGAGAGGCTTGAACATCATTACTGTTATCGACCTGCCCGACGGCCAGGCTGTAGCGCAAGGATCCCCAGGGGACCATGATCGGCAGCGATGCGTAGGCCTGGGTAAAAGTCCGTACGCGCCCATCGGCCTCAATGACCGACACCGACAAATCACCATTGGAACCACTGGGGTAGATATCGGCAATTTCGAAAGGCCCCGGTGAAACACTGCCGCTGTACAGCAGAAAACCGTTCTGACGAACTTCCACCGTCGCGTTGGTCTCGGCAATCCCGCGGATGACCGGGGCATAGGCGCGCTCGCTGTCGGACAGCATGCCATCGTCAGAAGCCAGTGCTGCGCCCTTGAAGCGAACACTGTCGAAAACCTGCGAGTCGCTGAAGGTCTCCCCCACCGTGAACTGGCTTTTCAGGAAAGTGATGTCACGCTGCGCGAAAGTACGATTGCTGCGATAACGCCAGGGCCGATCACTGCCGCCGACCAGCGAGGACTCATTGCGCAATCGCCAGGCCCCGAGGTTCAGGCCATTTCGCATCCCGAGATAATACTGGTCCGTTTCCAGCCCCTTGTTACGGCGTCTGCTGCCATTGGCGTTGTAATTGATAAAACCTGCCGTCTCACCCTGATCCCAAAGCTCCGGTGAAACATAACCGCGAGCGCCCCGCGACATAACGGCTTGCGGCACACTGATAGTGAGTCGCAGCGCACCGGGCTGATAGTCGACGCGCGCAAACTCGACACGCGCAGGCAAATCGAAACAGCCCTGAGCAGCGCCTTCCTCTGAAGGCAGGCGACTCAGGTCCAGACCGAAGCTCTGTAGCATTTCAAGCGACAGACAGGGTTCAATCAGGCCTGACACCCGATTTTTTGAAAAGGCGATATCTCGCCTGCCGCTCAGTTTGCGATTGACGTAAATATCAACCCGATAAGTGCCGGGCAGTACGCTGTTGGTACGCAGAAACTCCTGGAGGTCAGGCGGCTGATCGCTTCCCTGGATAAACGCCGTATTGAATTTGACTGTCCCGTCAGCACGAGTACCGCCAGGGATTCTCCGATCAAGTT
>NZ_LJQT01000092.1:0-8420 GCF_001400515.1 Pseudomonas meliae
TTACAGTGGCGGTGACAAGTATCGCCATGACACGATGATGGACCGGCTCATGGACGATTTCATCTCGTGTGGAGTCGAAGGCAAGAAGGGAATCATGATGAAGCCTTTGAGCGCACATGAGGCCGCTAAACGCATCAGGATCATGTTGAATCGCGAAGGCACTTCGCAGAAATTCAGACCGCAAATAGTAGGCGACCGGTTCATGTTTCGCGGGGCGACGGACGAAAAAGACTATTCTGAGCTTGTACCTCCCCGCCTCAGCTATCAGATCTGCAGCAATGACGTGGAGCCCAAAGGTAATTACGTCAAGACTGCCAGGCTGTGGCACGGCTCTCTGGGAATGGAGCTGGGCCCGCAGGACATTGTTCCGTTCACGAAGCTCTTTGACGCCGTAGGCAAAAAGGATCCTTGGCGGATCCGCTTCGATATCGCGCCTGGCGGTCTTTCAATGATGCGTGCGCGCAAGCTGATGGTTGGCTTTGTCGGCGTTCTGCCCGACAACAGGGCTATCCGCGATTCATTCAAGTATTTGGAAGGGATTTCTAAAGATGAGGCTGTCATGTCACTAAAAGTCATGGCCTCGACTTGGAGTTCTGATAAAACCGATCTCGAGACCAGAATGTCACGCTTAGAGAAGGCCATTCAGTCATGGGGTTCATGCCAAGTGCAAAAGACGCACGGCGATCCCATGGCTGCTCTCGCTTCCTCGATCCCGGGCTTCACAACAAAAAACATCGCGAACCGTCACATACCCCCTTTGAAAGATGCACTGAAAATGTTGCCTCTTCAACGGCCCGCTACCCCGTGGCCAGATAATGGTTCTTGGATTACGCGGACGCCAGATGGAAAAATCTATCCGATCGGCCTTGGGAGCTCGATCCAAGACACTTGGATTGAGCTGCTGTCAGGCATACCGGGCTCGGGCAAATCAGTTGCAGCCAACTGCATGCACAATGCGACCTTGCATCGTCCAGGTGCTACTCAACTCCCACTACTGACGATTGTAGATGTCGGCCCTTCGTCCTCTGGACTTATTCAGATGATCCAGGATTCGCTTCCTGAGCACCGCAAGTCCGAAGCGGCATACCTCCGACTACAGAATAACCGCGACTTCGCATCGAATCCGTTTGATCCCCAATTGGGCGCGCGACAGCCTACCCGTCGCGAACGCGAATACTGCGTCGACTTCTTGAATTTGCTCTGTGCCAGCGTAGTCACTGACGGTATCGGAGGGGCAAAAGCCCGTACTCCGTCCGATTGCGCCGCGGTAAACGAGATGCTGATGACCCTTGTGTATGACGACAAAGCGGGGCGTGGAGCAAACCAGTACGAGCAGGATGTCGTACCAGCAGTCGACAAGGTGCTAAGTGAATCGGGGATAAGTGCTGAGCACGATGAAAAGTGGTGGAGTGCTGCTACCTGGTATGAAGTTACCGACATGCTTTTTGCAGCTGGCTACGTGCGCGAAGCGACTTACGCTCATCGTCAAGCCTCCCCAGTGCTGCCCGATTTCACAGCAATGCTCAACAACGAAGGTGTTCGACAAACCTTCGGGGAAATTAAGACAACCGCCGGTGAGCCGCTTCTGAAATACATGGGCCGGTGCTTCACCTTGGCATCAACGACCTACGCAGTATTTTCCGGGCGAACTCGCTTCGAGGTCGATTCGACCACTCGCGTTATATCCGTCGACCTGAACGATGTGATTGGTTCAAAGACACCAGAGGGCGCGATCAAAACGTCTTGCATGTATATGTTCGCTCGTCACCTGGGAGCTAAGAATTACTTCCTGCGCGAAGAGGATATTAGGCTCGTTTCTCCTCCGCTGTACCTCGATTATCACCTGAAACGTGCTGAAGACGTTGCGTCTCAACAGAAGACCATTGCTTACGATGAATGGCACAACACTGAAGGGATGGACACTCCGGTTCTCACACTAGTGAAGGATGGTCGTGAAGGCAGGAAATGGGGTATTCGTATCATGGTTATTTCTCAATTTCTGCGCGATTTCCCAAGCGCTCTGCTCAACGCTGCGACGTCGGTATTCGTGCTGAGGGGAGGCAACGTAGATGATGAGGCTGTGTTACGGGAAAGCTTCAAGGTGTCTCACGAGACCATTCAGCAACTCCACCTGCAATGCACAGGCCCAGGACGCAATGGTGCCAACATGCTTGCTTTGTTCAAAACAAACCAAGGCACCATCACGCAGATCCTGACAAACACCACTGGCCCGCTTGAATTGTGGGCGATGTCGACCACACAACAAGACACCGCATTGCGTACTGAACTTTACAAGCGAATTGGCCCGATGGCCGCTCGCCAAGTCCTCGCTAAGCGCTTTCCGCTTGGCACTGCCAAGACCTATATCGAAGCTCGTGAAATCGCCGCAACATCGAACGGCAAGGTCAGCGTTGTCAAGCAATTGGCTGACGAGTTGGTGAACCATTACTACGCAGATCGCAACAGCCAGGGAGAACTAGTATGAAGAACGTATTCCGCTTTACTCCTCTGGCCGTTGTGCTGCTGATTGGCACTGCTTCCCCTTCACCAGCATATGCTTTGTGCGACGGCTGCGTCGTGGGGGCGATCGGGACCTCAACGATCACATTGACCGGAGCGATCGCCGCCACAACAGCTTCGGTGAACGCAATGAATCTATCTGTTAGCCAGTTGCTCTACCAGGTGGGTACCGCAACTACCCAAGGAGCGAGCAAGGTCGCTAATACCATTGAAACTGCTGCTCGTGTTCAAAGGGAGTTTGATGCGAACCAAGAGCGAAGCCGCAGGTATGAAAATGCGCGTCAGAATTATTACGTGCCCAATTCGATCTGCAGCGAATCTGGATCAGGTGGCATCAATGAGGTTCGGGCTGGGGTCGCTGCAGTAAAAGCTTCTATCCGCACAGGGGGGGGGAGGTAAAGCTGCGAGCACCAAGATTAATCAGGCCCTGACAGCTCCAGCGCAGGCCCCAGCGATCGATGCAATGCGTTCTGCGAGCATCCATGCCGACTACTGTGATACTGATGATTACGCAGCATATGGCGGGGCAACCGCGTGCCCTGCCGTTTCAACAACGATGCCCGGGGCAGATAAGCGTCTCGACTCGCTGACGATTGGCGCCGGCAAGAACGGCAAGGATCAGGACCTGACCTTTTCCCAGGCACAAACCGACGCTGCAAGGATGTATACGCAAAACTCCGCCCGTCGATCTGTGGCTCCCCAGCTCAAGAAGGGCCAGGCTGAGTCCGACGCAGGTGTCCAATACATCGGCCTGATGAATCAGTACAACTCCATCATCTCAGCAGCAACAGACCCTCAAGATCAAATGATCGCCGCAAGCCAGCCCTTGGATTCGACGAAAGATCTGCTGAAAGAGGCGCGCAGCTCCAAATCAGCTGAGGCCTATTACCAGAAGATTGCTTCGCCTGAAGCTAAACGAACAGGAACAATGTCAGCTCGCGAATTCGAGTCTTTCGAGGTTGGACGCCGGTATGCAAACACTGAATACCAGGCCGACCTGCAGAACATGACCGGGGATAATCTTGTACGTGAACAGATCCGTGTTCAAACACAGACCAACTGGTTGCTCCTCGAGCTTCGCAACGACGTTACGCGTGGAAACATCATTAACGGCCTCAACCTGGCCAGCTCCGCTCGGCAGGAATTTGAGCCGGTTCTGGGCGAAAAATACCGGGCTGTTAACGGCCGCCTGGGGGGAGCTAACTAATGACCGAGGAAAAACAGAAATCCAAGGTTCGTCGAGGTCTTTCCATCGGGCTTCACATGGTGATCCCGTTCTGGGCCATGCGTCAGACGTATCGGTTGGCCAAGAACGAAGTAACCAGGTCAAAAGAGCATTTAGACGTCATCCGGCAGCTGTCGGCAGATGCCAAGCAGACACTGCGCGAACGGCGTGAAAAGGCTGAGAGTGAGCAGCAATCCTTCAGCGAGGCGATCAACAGTCGAGAACCTGGAGCTATGTCGATTCCTGAGCTCTATCGCTATTTCCTCTCCCGAAAGCGTGCCTGCCAACTGGCAGCCTTGATCATGGGGCTCTTAGCGATTATTGGAATCGTGCTCGGCATCTATCTCGACTCGTCGAAGGGCGTAATCCAAGGCTTGCTCTCTATCGCGACTGCAATGCCTCTGCTCTTCGCAATGGCATTGAGCGCACAACTTCGCCTATGGCAGCTCAAGACGCAGCGCCTGTCAAAAGCCGAAAAAGGTGGTTTGAAGGACTTCATCACTGAGAACCGGAATTGGATCAAGCAACTGCTCGATCCGGAGTACGGCCACTCAAAAGGAGGCCGGCCATGAAAATACAAAACAAAGCGTACGTTGCGTTGGCGTCGCTGCTCTGCAGTACCTTAGCCTTGGCAGACAGCACCACATTGGGAGAGATCTCGACTGCCGCCAAACGCTCTGGTGATAAGTCGCGTGAAGCGCTTGTCTCCATCTATGGCCAGGTCGTGAATAATCCCTTGGCCTCGTCCGGTAGCGGCGGTGACACAATTCTCGCGAACATTTTCCAAGTGTTTAACAGCGCTTTACTTGTCGTTGGAGCGATGTGGGCATGCTACATCGTGTTCCGAAAACTCACCCGCACTGCCCACGACGGTTCCATCTTCGACAGACAACAGTCTTCATCATGGGGGCCTGTACGGCTAGTTTGGGGCGTAGTGTCTCTCGTGCCCACCGCAAACGGTTGGTCTCTGTCGCAACTGCTGATGCTGTGGTCAGCTTCTGTCATGGGAGTGGGTGTTGCCAACCTGGGCGTCGATGCTGCGATTTCCAGCTTTGAGGATGGGCAATCAATGGTCGTTCAGCCAGTCATGCCCTCCACTACGGGTTTGGCGCACAGCGTATATGAAGCCAACCTTTGCTTGCATGGCATCAATGCCGGCATCGCACAAGCACAAGCAAGCGGTGGCCTGGTCATTCCAGGTGGTTACATCCAGCAGACAGCTACGAACAAAGGTTTCATCCTCAAAAACAATAGCTTTGTCTGCGGTGGGGCAGACATTAGTGGTGACCTCACATCGCAGCCAATCTCTACAAACGTGATCAGCGGCACGATCGATGTCTCCGACATCAGGAAAGCACACTTGGATGCACTGAAGGCTATGCAGGCCTCTTTAAGTCAGTCTGCACAGTCGTTTGTGAATGCATCAGTGAAACGGGCCAATGGCGACAAAGCAGCGCTTCCAGATAGTGAATATGCAATCCAAATCGCAGCCCAGAACTATGAGAACTCGGTCAACAAGGTAGCCGGTACCAAGCAGGGAGACATCAAGCGGCTTGCCCAGGAACTCAGCTCGAACATCAGCAAATCGGGCTGGTGGGTGCTGGGTGCCTGGTATCAGACATTTGCTCAAGCCAACACCAAGCTTTCTGATGCAATGGCCGCGAAAGCTACCGTATTTGGAATGTCGGCAAGCGGTGATCCTTCGGTTATCTCAGTGTACGACGAGGCCTACGCGGCTTATAAAGCGCAACAGGAAACCACCTCCTACACCCCAACAGCGGGTACCAGTCCATCTGGCAACTATTCAAAAGGCGTTGTAGGTGCGGATGCGGGCAATATCATTGGCAGCATGTTTGCTGCGCCTGGCCAGCGGATAGTGAACTACCTGGTGGACGTCAACGCCGGAGGCGAGGGTCTAGGTCAGCTCAACCCGCTGATCAAGATGAAAAATCTTGGCGATTACACGATGGTTGCAGCAGAGACTGCCATCGGCGCCTACGTGACTGCGAAGGCTCTGGAAAAGGTAAAAGATGGGTGGAACGTCGCAGGCGTCTTTGCCAAGGTTGCAAACGCAGTGACATCGGTTGGAGATGCCCTGAGCGGCGTGCTTGAAGGTGTATCGCCTTTCATCATCGGCCTGATTCTAGCTTTGTTCATTCTGGGCGGTACTCTTTCGACATATCTCCCCATGGTGCCCTTCATCATCTGGTTCGGGGCCGCAGTTAACTGGTTGGTTGTGGTTGGCGAAGCGATTATCGCTGCGCCACTGTGGGCTTTCACGCATTTGGGTGGCGAAGGCGAGGGCATGGGCCACAAAACCGCCCATGGCTACATTTTCCTCCTGAACGTCATGATCCGCCCTGCACTGATGGTGGTTGGATTCTTCTTGGGTGGAGCTGCTCTGATCGCCGGCGGAACGTTGCTAAATCAGGGCTTCGGTATCGCACTAGCAAACGCACAGTTCGACTCTGTGACCGGACTGTTCTCGATAATCTTCTTCCTAGCGATCTACTGCGGCATGTGTACGACCTTGGTCCATAGCTGCTTCAACCTAATCCTGATTGTTCCTGACCAGGTCATAAACTGGGTCGGTGGTCACGCTGCAGCCTCCGTTGGCCGTGAGGACAATGAACGGATGCGCAGTGCGATGACAGTCTTTGGTAGCCGTCTCGAGCAGTTGATGCCTAGAGGTGGAGCAGGGGGCGATAACAAGCGTCCAAATGGAGGAGATGGTTTCAAGGGATGATCACACATAGGGGCTTCGGCCCCTTATCAATTGAGGATTGACCTGTCAATGGGTCATGATAGAATGAACATAATCTACTTCCGTATTGTGTATCTCATACGGACTTTTTGAGGGGATCGATATGCATATTATCTGGTGGGTCCTTCGTCCGTTTTACTGGCTCGGTCTGGTGCCGGTGATAGCCGTGTTTCTGATTTCTTGTTTCCAATTCAACAGGGATACAGAAGTATCTCTGGGGATCATGGCCATCGCGTTGGCCTATTTTGGCTTCGGGTACCTACTGTTCTCGATAGCTCCACGCTATTTCAAATCACGCCTTTTTAGAATGGTCGAGACGGCAAAGCTGAGCGGCTTCAATCCAAGCCATGAAGCTGTATCGGTGATGTATAACCGCTACGTCGGATTTGATAGCGGCGCAAAGAAGGCCTTGTACGTCGACGTAAACCTGAACAGTTCGACCCTAATTGATTTTGATCAGGTCTCCAGCTGGGAGCTGCTGCCAGATAAAAGCCCGCACCTGCTTTTCAGATTGATTACTCGCGTGCCGAACTTGCGCGAGATAGGTGTTCGTATCAAGGCGAACCAGTTTGGTGCCTGGAAGTCGGATATGCACTCTCTGTTCGGCTGATCACGAAATTCAAAGGACTTGATGCTTTATGAACCTGAAAATGACTGCTGCAGCATGCGCTGTAATTGGGCTCCTGACGGGCTGCGATAACAAAGAAGCAAATGCACCTGTTGCCCCAAAGCAAAGCCAGAGCGTGCTGAATCGACCCGTAGAAGCGGCAAAACCTGAACAAGTGATCGACGCGGCGTCTGTGCCTCTGAACCAATACCAGGACTTGGCAAGCAACAACGGCCAACCGCTGACTTACCTGGTACTTGCAAAGGCACCTGGTGCCACGACAGAAGACAAGATGGGCTACCTCTCGCCTGACTATTTGGCCACCAGCGATGCTTTCAAGCGCAAAGATATCGAAACGGCTCAGTGGCCAAGCTTTGAGGCAACCCTGAAATCCTATGCAGCTAATGACTACTACTCGCTACCAATCTCAGGTTTTGGCGTTTCGCCCGTTTTGAGCATGCAGAACATTTCTATTGGGCCATACGATTTCAGCACCCAATCTTTCCCCCTCACCAGTTACGGGCAGTACTGCTGGGCGAACCCTGTTCGCAATGCCCAAGGGATGAACCTGCAGGTTAAACCTTCTGCATTCCCATGCAGCCTGGAAGTGAAGAACGCCGCTGAGGCTCGATCAATTGAGGAAGCACGAGCAAAAGGCAGCCTCGACCTTCGAGGCACGTTGTACCTGTACATACCTGAAGCTGACGGAAACACCGCAGTTGGCCAGGTTGTGCGCGGCTCGATCGACCTAGTCGACCCACAAACTAATCAGGTTATGGCGAACTTCACCATGTAACGATCTGAAGCTAAGGAGGTGACCTATGAAGCAACTAGTGACACGCGAGCCATGGTGGGCTCAACCGCCCAAACCCGGGCAAAGTGACAATGACTGCACATGGGGCTACCTCGAGCGCTTCGACGATGGATCGTTTTCGTTCAACCACGCCGATCGCCCAAGCGACGAAGAAATTCACAACCGAAAGGGATGCCGAGTGCCGCCGCACTCAACGTCGCCCTCAACCGAGATTTTACAAGGCAAGGAGACTTCGATGAGTGCGAGCTCGATCCAAGAATGGCAAGGTGTCCTGCAGGACATTGCTGAACAGAAACGGCATCGCCTGACAGGCAGCGAGTACAAGGAGGTTATCGCTGCAATCGAGGCGCAGCCCAAGGACATCGAAAACCAGCACATTGCTCGTCAGCTGGTCGCCAAGCTCGCGCAGCACCAAGGCCATGAGTCCGAAGCACCCTTTCGAGATCCAAACCTGAATCGTGTGTTCAACGTGGGGTTCTAATCACAAACC
>NZ_LJQT01000347.1:0-661 GCF_001400515.1 Pseudomonas meliae
TCCTTCCGAAACGTCACTTGCCCACGTGCGGTAACGGTCAATGTGGTCATGGTGATGTGCTTCGCAATCTGGGGTTGTACGCCCAAACCCCAGAGTTTTTTGTCGGATGCTGAAGAACGGAGCCACCCGCTAATCGCTTGATGGGGGGGAAAGCCTCAACCGCGTAACTTACAGGCCGATCGGATTGGTGGTTTCAGGGCCAGATTTAACTGCGATTTTTTGTGCATATTTGATTGCACTGCTGATTGTGCTTCGGCTACAGCCAATCGTTCGTTGCACCTGCGACCACGAGCTACCACTGGCCAATAGTCTGTTAATAGCCCCATATCGATTTTGATCGACTTGCCGTCCTCGATACTTCCCGTTCGCCTTGGCCTTGGCAATACCTTGCGTTTGCCTCTCTCGGCGCGGTTCATAATCACGGCGTGCAATTGCAGCCAGCATGTCTAGCAGCATGTCGTTGAGAGCTCCGAACATGCGCGCATCGAATTCATTTTGCGCAGGTGCAAGATGCTGCCAAGTGGTCGGGACGTTGACGGCAACCACACGAACCTGTCGTTCTCGAATCAATTTTTTGAGTTTTTCCCATTCGCCACCGGTTAGCCGCGATAGCCGATCAACGTCTTCCACCAACAGCACGTCGCTGGGTCGGCTGTCGGCT
>NZ_LJQT01000347.1:674-4786 GCF_001400515.1 Pseudomonas meliae
CGGTCAAGTCGTGCCCCTGATTCGTTTTCTGCGTAATGGTTGCAAATAACCACTCCACGCTCACGAGCGAAGCTATCTAATGCGCCTCGTGCTCGTTGCGCGTCCTGCTCGCTGGTTGAAGCGCGCAGGTATGCACGGACAAAGTAGGTCATCGGTACCAATAGGGTCATTTTGGCGAACTGGTCCTATTTGGGTTGTTCGGCAAGTAATACAGTACCACATATTGTCGGTTCGCTAAGGGGATACCCAATTCGAACCAGCTTCATAGCATATGATAGGTACTATTGATATCTATCACTATTGGATACATACTTTTGATAGCTATCATGAAAGGAGTTCCTCCATGCCAACCACCGCCAAGTTATTCGTCACAGGGCGAAGCCAAGCAGTAAGGCTTCCAAAAGAGTTTCGGTTTCAGGGGACGGAAGTCTTCATACGTCGAGATATTCACACCGGCGAGATTGTCCTGTCACCTAAGCCTGCATCTTGGTCTGAGTTCTTCGCACTCGCCGATCGCACCAAGATTCCAGCAGGGTTCATGGCAGATCGAGAAGACCGGCCAGCCAAAGAAAGAGAGCTGTTTTGAAGCGCTATATGCTCGATACGAATACGGCGAGTTACGTGATCAAGGGGCATCCTCCCGAAGTTCGCGAGCGTCTAGCAAAACAGCCGATGGACAGCATCGTTATCTCGACCGTCACACAAGCGGAATTGCTCTATGGCTTGGCCCGCAAGGGCCATCCAGCAGCCCTTGCGAACCTAATCCGAGAGTTTTTGCTTCGTGTCCAGGTCTTGCCCTGGGATGGGCATGCCGCCACCGTCTATGGCGACTTACGAGCTTCTTGCGCAGCGGTCGGCATCACTCTGGGCGCACTTGATATGATGATTGCTGCGCATGCCGTAGCTGCCAACGCGACGCTCATTACCAATGACAAGGCGTTTGCTTTTGTTCCTGATGGCGTACTTGCTGTCGAAGATTGGATAGACGGACGCTGAGGCGCTAACGGATGGTGGTGAAGAATAAACTACTGACGATCCTGTCAGGCGCCGAACAGGAAGCCCTCTATGGGCTACCCGACTTCGATGATGGCCAGCAACTGGAATACCTCTCGTTGTCGGAGGCGGAACTGTCACTCGCCACAAGTCGTCCAGGGATCGATGCTCAGGTCTACTGCATCTTGCAGATCAGCTACTTCAAGGTCAAACACGCTTTTTTCCGTTTCGCATGGACTCTTGACGTAGAGAGCGATGTCGCTTTTGTGCTGAGTCGTTACTTCCACAGTGAGGTGTTTGAGCCTGAGGCGATAACTGACCACGAGCACTATACGCAGCGTCGTCAGATCGCAAAGCTGTTCGGCTACAGGCCCTGGTCAAAGGAGTTCCTGCATCAGCTCACGCAACAGGCCGCACAAGTCGCTCGACGCGACGTGACGCCCGGTTTTGTGGCATCTGAACTGATTGTCTGGCTCCACGAGCATAAGATTATCCGACCGGGCTACACCACACTGTAAGAACTGATCAGCGAGACATTGTCGACTGAGCGGCGACGTTTGGGGGATCTGCTGGAGGAGGTGCTAAGCGAAGCCGACAAGGCAGCGCTTGGCGAGCACGATGTGCTTTCTGGCCTCGCAGTACTGCGCCAGGACGCCAAGGATTTCCGGTGGCGACAGATGGCTCGTGAGCGCGAAAAGCGTGCCACGCTAGCCCCCTTGCATTGGATAGCCAAGAGACTGCTGCCGAAACTCGGCATTTCAAAGCAAAACCTGCTCTATTACGCCAGCCTGGCGAATTTCTACACCGTCTACGACTTGCGTCGGCTACGGTCCGATCAGACCCACCTTTACTTGCTGTGTTACGCCTGGCTGCGCTATCGGCAGCTTACCGACAACCTAGTCGATGCTCTGGCCTATCACATGAAACGGTTGGAGGATGAAACCAGCGCGGCGGCCAAGAAATCCTTCGACACCGAACAACTTCGCCGGCAGCAGGAAACGCCACAAGTCGGGCGTTTGCTCTCGCTCTATGTCGACGACAGCGTGGCCGATCCCACGCCGTTTGGCGAGGTACGGCAGCGTGCCTACAAGATCATGTCCAAGGGCACACTGCAAAGTACCGCGCAGCGTATGAGTATAAAACCGGCAAACAAGCTGGCACGACATTGGCTGGCCGTCGATGGTATTGCCGACCGTATGCGTCGGCAGCTGCGTCCGTTGTTCGGCGCGCTCGATTTCTCCAGTATCAACACGGACAATCCGTGGCTCACGGCGCTCGGCTGGGCGAAGGGCGTGTTCGCCAGGCAGCAACGCCTGACGCAGAGGCCGCTGACGGAATGCCCGGTAGCGACACTGCCCAAACGGCTGCGACCGTATCTGCTGACGTTCGATGGTGACGGCAATGCGACCGGACTGTACCCGGACCGCTACGAATTCTGGTTGTACCGACAGATCAGGAAGCGTTTCAAGTCCGGCGAAATCTATCTGGACGACAGCTTGCAGCACCGCCATTTGATGGACGAGCTGGTTTCGCTGGAGGATAAAGCCGACATACTGGCGCAGATGGAGATCCCCTTCCTACGACAACCGATTGAGGCTCAGCTTGATAAACTGAAAGCTGAGCTGCACACGCAATGGCTGACCTTCAACCGCGAACTAAAACAGGGCAAGCTGACGCAGCTGGAGTATGACAAAGACACCCAGGTGCTGATCTGGCGCAAACCCAAGGCCGACAAACAGCCCGTGCGTGAAAAGAGTTTCTACGAGCAGCTGCCGTTCTGCGATATCGCCGACGTGTTCCGCTTTGTCGACAACCAGTGTCAATTTCTGGCCGCACTGACACCGTTGCAGCCACGCTACGCGAAAAAAGTGGCTGATACCGACAGTCTGATGGCGGTGATCATCGCCCAGGCCATGAACCACGGCAACCTGGTAATGGCTAAGACGAGCGACATTCCCTACCATGTGCTGGAGACGACCTATCAGCAATACCTGCGCCAGGCATCACTACAAGCCGCCAACGATTGCATCAGCAACGGCATTAGCGCGCTGCCAATCTTCCCGCATTATTCGTTTGACCCCGATGTGCTGTACGGCGCAGTCGACGGTCAGAAGTTTAGCGTCGAACGGCCCACCATCAAGGCGCGTTACTCGCGTAAATACTTTGGCCGCGGCAAGGGGGTGGTTGCTTACACGCTGCTGTGCAACCACGTGCCAATTAATGGCGACCTGATAGGGGCACACGATTACGAAGGTCACCATGTGTTCGACATCTGGTATCGCAATACATCAGATATCGTGCCGACCGCAATCACCGGAGACATGCACAGTGTCAACAAGCTCAACTTCGCCATCCTGCAGTGGTTTAGTTCGAGTTTTGAGCCGCGCTTCACCGACCTCGGCCACCAGTTGAAGGAACTGTACTGCGCTGATGACCTGTCACTTTATGATAAATGTCTGATCCGGCCAGTCGGCCAGATCGACCGGCAACTCATTATCAGCGAAAAGTCCAATATCGATCAGATTGTCGCCACACTGGGTCTGAAGGAGATGACGCAAGGAGTACTGGTTCGCAAGCTCTGCACCTACACCGCGCCGAACCCGACGCGGCGTGCAATCTTCGAGTACGACAAACTGGTGCGCAGCATCTATACACTGCGTTATCTGCGCGACCCGCAACTGGAGCGCAACGTGCACCGCTCGCAAAACCGCATCGAGTCCTATCACCAGCTACGCTCGGCCATCGCCCAGGTCGGGGGCAAGAAGGAGTTGACCGGACGCACCGACATTGAGATAGAGATCAGCAACCAGTGCGCGCGTCTGATTGCCAACACGATCATCTTCTACAACTCCGCGATCCTGTCCCGGCTGTTGACCAAGTACGAGGCGAGCGATAACACCAAGGCACTGGGATGGATCGCTCAAATATCGCCGGCAGCCTGGCGACACATCCTGCTCAACGGGCACTACACCTTTAACAGCGAAGGGAAGCTTATTGACCTCGATATAATGATTGAAGGAATGGATCTGGGATGACGAAGCTTTCTGGGGGCCGTCGTTCAGTCCAACAAAAAAATCTGGGGTTTGGGCGTACAACCCCGAGATGATGATCGCCAGTCT
>NZ_LJQT01000498.1:0-1011 GCF_001400515.1 Pseudomonas meliae
ACCCGGGGCGGTTCAGTTTACGGGAGCAGCAGTGCCAGATTCACCATCGTCGAGTATGCAGATCTGGAATGCCCGTACTGCAAGGATTATTTCCCACAGCTCAAAGCATGGGTTGATCAGCATCCAGACGTGAACCTGCAGTGGCACCACCTCCCTCTTCCCATGCACGAGCCGACCGCGAGCTATGAAGCTCGGTGGGCTGAGTGCGCGGGGATTGAGCGCGGCAATGACGCTTTCTGGCTCGCCGTCGAACTCATTTATCAGCGCACTCGGTCGAACGGTGCTGGAACTGCTGGCAATCCGCAGATCCCGGGGCTTGAGGATCGACAGCACTTCATCGATAACTGCGCGTCGAGCAACCCGGCTGTCCGACAGACCGTTGTTAGCCAGGCGCACAAGGCCGACCTGGACGGCATCACTGCCACACCGACGCTGGTCATCAAGGATAAAGTCTCTGGACGATCGATCAAGCTGCAGGGAGCACCTGACGGTAACGTGCTGCTTTCCGCAATCGACTGGCTGGCCAGCACGAAGGATTTATAAATGAACCCAGCCTTTGAACAAGCCTTACAAGCGCGCTTACTATGGGTGCAGGTCCGTAGCTATGGCTCACTTGGTTTTCATCAGATGGCGAAGATCGTTGCCAACAACGCGTACTGGCTTGTGGAAGAGCTTGCTATGCTGCAAGCGCGCTGCAAGATGCGCTACGCAGTTCCCTACGGCGCAAGATGCCGACTTATTCTCAGTGACGTTCCCAAACTGGCGGACCTGAGCAGGCTCAAGCGACGAAGCTCGGATCGTTGAGGAGGAGCGCGAAGCGGCTGCGGAACACCTCCGAAGGGAACAATCGAAGACCTACGCTATCAAGTGCATCAAACGTAACGACTGGAAAGCGCTGAACCTTCCATTCCCCGGACAGAAATTTTCTGCGGAACTCTATGCTTTGTGATGACCACGTATAGTCTTGTTACATGAACAAATGCCCTATAGCATTAGGGAAGGTCTGAAAAA
>NZ_LJQT01000498.1:1044-6258 GCF_001400515.1 Pseudomonas meliae
TTTTTCAGAGGATACTTAGGAGATATAGATTATGCAAATAAGGAACAGTCATCTCTACTCAGCCTCAAGACTGGTGCAGAATACCTTTAATGCCTCGTCTACGAAAGAAGCGGCTAATACAATAGCAAAAAATAATGAGTCCGCTGCGCTGAGCGCAACTCAAACCGCACGGACACACGAGGGCGATTCGAAAGGCAAATCTAGTAATGGCTCTCAATCACACCTCCGAAGTATGAGGTACGCTGCTTATCTTGCGGGCAGCGCCTACCTCTACGACAAAACAGTCAATGATTTTTTTCTTTCTACCACTTCCTTAAATGACGGCAAACAAGGCTTTACCAGCGACGCCCGCCTGCAGAAGGCAGAGAAAAAGGCAGAAGCTAATTATCATGCCTACCATAATCGTGCCAATTTTGGAGGTGTTGCGCCGACGCGTCCTTCATTATTGCCAAAATTGTGTGGGGAAAATCTTTTCGTTACGATGTTGGATTTTCGCGCCGCTACAAAAGTGCACATGAAGAACTTAATCGACACCAAGGAAGCGCATGATTCCATAGCTAATAATATTTCTTGCATCATGGGTGAGCGTGTCAAGCCTGAGTTGTTGAAAAAACACGGTATTGTCCAAACTCCGCCAGATTTCGATATAACCAAGGGCGCGTCTTATGATTGCAAAAATAAGTATTCTTTGTCCGGCGTTCCAAATCAAGAGACAGGGTCTTACGGCTATGCATCACGATCTGTCTCTAATCCTTTTATTGAAAAAGGCGAGAACCATCATGCCCGAGCAATAAACAGTGAGCGGGCATTGACGCCAAGGAATTGTGTCGATGCATTGCAGCCGCTCCTACAGAAAAGTGAGGGCCTAAGTCCTGAAGCCCAATTCCGTGCAGGGCAAGCTCTGCTGATACTCAGGCCGTTGTACTGTAGTTCAGAAAATTGGGGAGATGCTCACAAAGTACTGATGCCCTTTCTTGAAAAAAAGGGTCTAGTTTCTTCTCAGGAAAATCAAAAGCTTGGCGCAACTAGGCCGTTTACACAAACCGATATGGAAAAAGGAATTGCACGGCGCAATACTAGCCTTGCAGGACCTACACTAAACAAGCTTAACATATTTTTGCAAAAGTCGATTTACAAGAAAGATGAAAAAGCAATAAGTGATCTGACAGCCAAAAAGCTGGGTGAAATGAAATACATCCCTATCGCCCATTTCAAGATAAATGAAGATGTTTCCAGCTTTGAGGATTCTTCTGGTCTGGCTGATTCATTTACTGGATATAACGTATCGGCATACATCAATCATGCACGCTTGTTGAGTGGTGAGGACAGACTTTCCAAGAAAGACGTGATCGCCATAGTAGGATGCCTTAATGCGATTTACGACAACGCCAGTAGTGAACGCCACACTCTTAGGGAAATTGCGCACGGGTGTTTCGTTGGAGCTGGCTACACAGTGGAGGATGCTGAAGATTTTTACAATGACGCATGCAAGGCTGCAGCGACGGAGTTTTATGGCGGAAGGGCGATCAATGTACAATCGCAGCTATACAGTAGCTCGGTTGACAAGCCTGATTCGTAACGTTTCTGTAGGCAGCATGCGTATTTGCGGACGGGCGTCGGGGTTAAGTTAACTTTCTGTTCCATTGCTCCTCGCCCCTCCCCCACCCGATAGCTGCGTGATATTTCTTATCGCCCAATGAAGGTGCATAGAGAGTAAGCGTCCGCCGAACACATCTTGCGTGATTAAGCGGATGGCGTGGGGTTAGGAAGGTGAGCTGGCCGGATGGTTACAATGCTATCGGCCCAAAGCGGAGGCCGGAGCAGGTTATCTACCAGCAGGTGTGTTTGCAGGTGCGTTTTGTTTAATTTGCCGCTACCTTTCTGGGAAATCACGCAATAAGGACTATGCACATGAATGTTGGAATGGCTTATGCAATTGAGGCTGCAGAAAGCGAGTATTTGTGTGCCCGCGTCGAGAGCTTGTCTCGGATAAGTGGAAACCCTTTTGGTGCTCGTGTGTTTTTCAACGAAACTTTCCCATGCTTTCAAGTGAAGGCATCACCTAGCCCGATGCTCAATCGCATTTACGGCGATAGCACCGCCAGGCCCCAGTCACTATTGAGCTTGCTCAAGGAGTCGGCAGAGTATTCGACCGTAACGCCTCTTATCGGAAAGGCCTCGACTATGGAACAGTACGCTTTTATGGGGGAGAGGCGGCTGGAGCGGCTGAGGGGGTGGACGCATCTTCAACTCGCGTGCGCCATCGAGAACGTGGTCTTGAATCAGCACTCATTCGAAATCGAAGAGGCTAACTCAAAAAAGCTTCCTGAGTTCGCAGCCGTGCATGCGAGTGGATTTCATACCAAACCAGAGCATCTTCAGTTGAGCCAGGCTTCGTTCGCAGGACTGATGCCAAATGAACGTCTGAAGATCTACGTTCTTAAAGCTGATGGAAAAATCGTTGCAGGAGCGTTGATGTACCTGGCTTGCAATGGAGTTGCTTACCTTGGGACTGCTGCCACCCGAAAAAATGCACGAGGACAGGGCTACCATGGAGCCCTGATATCTCATCGGATAGAGCAAGCAAAGAAGCACGGCAGCCTTGTGATCGCCGCGACCGCGCTTCCCAGTTCGCAAAGTCGCCGAAATTTGCAGCGTACAGGGCTAGCGACATCCCACGCTCAAGCGCTATATCGCCTGGTAGATAGCTGAAGTCTGCTCTTCGACGCGTCGCTGGCACCCATCGCAAAGTAACCGTCCGGTAGGCACGTCTTGAGGGATCATCTTAGGCCGATGGCGCGAGCAAGACGTAAGCGCGGGGCATCCCATCTTGCGCAACTAAATTGGTTGCCATCGATGCGGCAGCAGTTCTTCGACTTGACTCGCCCGCTGTGTCGGCAGGCGTGTAAGAACATCCTTCAAGTAAGCGTACGGATCATGTCCGTTGAGTCGCGCCGACTGGATCAAACTCATGATCGCCGCCGCACGTTTACCGCTGCGTAACGAGCCAGCGAACATCCAGTTTGAGCGCCCAAGAGCCCACGGCCGGATTTGATTCTCGCACCAGTTATTATCGATGGGCACAGCACCGTCATCGAGATATCGCGTCAGCGCTACCCAGCGTTTCAAGCTGTAATCCAGAGCTTTGGCCGTGGCCGAGCCCTCGGGCACAAGCGCGCGTTGAGCGATCATCCACTCATGCAACTTTTCAGCGATGGGAACCGCCATTTCCTGCCGTAATCGCCAGCGATCTTCATCGCTCATGTCCTTGGCCTGCCGTTCGACTTCGTATAAGCCGCCGATGGAGTGCAGCGCCTGTTCGGCCAACTGGCTTTTGTTCGCCACATGCAGATCGAAAAACTTGCGCCGGGCATGGGCCATACAACCGATTTCGGTGATGCCCTGCTCGAAGCCAGCTTTGTAGCCTGCGAAGTCATCACAGACCAGCTTGCCGCTCCAGGTGCCCAGGAAGTTGCGCGCATGTTCACCGGCACGGCTGGGGCTGAAGTAGTAGACCACAGCCTTCAGTGCCGAGAACGGCGTGGTGCAGTAGGCCCAGACGTACGCGCGGTGCGTTTTCTTTTCGCCCGGTGCCAACATCTGCACCGGTGTTTCATCGGCATGGACGACTTGCTGGGCCAGCACGGCTTCGCGCAGTGCATCTACCAACGGTTGTAGTTGCACGCCGGTTTGGCCGACCCACTGGGCCAGCGTCGAGCGCGGGATCGCCAGGCCTGCACGGCCGAAGATCTTTTCCTGCCGATACAGCGGAAGGTGGTCGGCGAACTTGGCCACCATTACGTGGGCCAACAAGCCGGCAGTGGGGATGCCCTTGTCGATCACTTGGGCCGGTACGGGCGCCTGGATCAAAGTTTCGCACTGGCGGCACGCCCACTTTCCACGTACATGTTGCTCAACCGTGAACACGCCCGGCGTGTAATCCAACTTCTCGCTGACGTCTTCGCCGATGCGCTGAAGTTGGCAGCCGCAGGAGCACTGAGTGTTGACCGGTTCGTGATGGATCACAGTGCGCGGGAACTGTGGCGGCAGCGGAGCACGCTTGGGTTGCTGATGTGGTTCTGTCTGTGCGGGTGCAGGATGAAGGGCTTTTAACTCGGCCTCGATGGCCTCAAGGTCGGTATTGAGCAGGTCGTCGAGCAGGCTGCCCTGCGCCGGGCTGATCTGCTCGCTGCGCTTGGCGAACTTGTGGCGTTTGAGGATGGCGATCTCGTGAGTGAGCTGCTCGATGATGGTCTCGTCACGATGGATCTTTCGGCCCATTGTGTCGACCTTCGATAGCAACTGCGCAGCGAGTGCACGCAGTTGATCGGGCGTCATTTGATCGAGATTGGGCGTGGAAGTCATGCCGTGGATTTTACCAAAGCAGCCCACCGGACACAGCTAAAGACCCGATTCAGAGCAACGTAATTGCGCCGTTAGCACCAACCCGCTGCCAAGGCAGGCCAAGCACCAGCGCTTGAAGTTGTTCGGCGTGGAGTTCAACTTCGTGGCCTCGATGAGCGCCAGGCCAGTGAAATTTTCCTTGGTTCAGGCGGCGCGCGGCCAGCCAGATACCCACGCCGTCGTGCACCAGTACTTTCATCCGATTGGCGCGGCGATTGGCGAACAGATAAGCGCAGTGCGGCTTCGCCGCACCGAATACAGCGACCACGCGGGCCAGTGCTGTGTCCGTGCCGGCGCGCATGTCCATGGGCTCGGTGGCGAGCCAGATGACGTCGATGCGGATCATTGGGCCAGGCCACGAATGAAACACGCGCAGCCATCCGGATCCGAGGCTGGCCATTTTACGATGATAGATTTATCACCCAGAGGCAGCGAGATGATCACCATCTCTTCTGATGCTCGCCTTGGTGCCGTTTTTACCGGAACGAAAGCCGGCAAGGTTGCAGGCGATTGATCCCGGAAAGTCGGTAGCCACTTGCGGATTACGTTGGCGTTGATGCCGTGATGGATGGCTACGCTTGAAATTGTCGCTCCGGGTTGCAGGCATTCCTGGACGACCTGGGCTTTGAATGGTTTGGGGTAAGAGCTTCGTTGGCGCATGGAAATCCTGGCGATAAGGGCGATCGCGTCCGCTTAAAAATACGCGGACACCATCGCCCTTAATGCTGGAGTTCGATAGGTGACTTGGCCGGACGGTTACCATAGAGAAGTCCGCAGATGCGGCATAACCTGGCGACTCAGTTTCAGCAG
>NZ_LJQT01000208.1:0-25773 GCF_001400515.1 Pseudomonas meliae
CTAGACAACAGGAGCCATAGAGCAATGGAAAACATCGTAAATACCGCAACAGTCAAACCCATTAACACCAACCGGCCTGCCGGTCTCGAAACACTCCCGCAATCGCGATCAGGCAGGTTTGCTCAGATATTGAGCCAGAGGGTCGAAGAACTTACAGCGGCCGAACCTGCAACTCTGGGCAAACATATCCAGCCCCGCTCGACCTTTTTTTTGGACAACATGAGCCTTGAGCAGCGCAGATCTGTGGTCGACAAAAAGGGATTTCTGCCGAGACCTGCAGCCATGGAGCGAATAGCAGACCCTCAGAATCACCGATTGAGATGAATCGGGGCGGTTGATGTGAAGCCACTTGAAGTTCACACAACCGCCACATAACCGAAATGTAACCAGCCGAAACTGCTCCCATGAGCAAAATTCTTAACGTCACCCTGATTACTGAAACCTTCATTCCCGAGATCAACGGCGTTGCCAATACCCTGGGGCGTCTTTGTGAAGGGTTGCGGTTGCGCGGGCACCGGGTCGAGCTGGTTCGGCCGCGCCAGAATGACGAGACCCATGCAGGTGCCGCAGAAGACCTGTTGCTGTGCCGGGGCTGGCCGATACCGGGCTATCCAGGGTTGCAATGGGGTCAGTCTTCGATGCACAAACTGCTGCGCCGCTGGCAGCGGCGTCGACCGGATGTGTTGTACATCGCCACTGAAGGCCCGCTGGGGCTGTCGGCGCTACGGGCAGCGCGGCGTCTGGGTATAGCGGTGATCAGTGGCTTTCACACCAACTTTCCACAGTACACACAGCAATACGGCATGGGTTTTATCACCCGGCTGCTGACCCACTACCTGCGCTGGTTCCACAATCGCTCGCGCATGACGCTGGTGCCGAGCATCAGCCAGAAGATGGAACTGGAGCGGCGCGGCTTTGAAAGAATCGAGTTGTTGTCTCGCGGCGTGGACAGCCAGTTGTTCAACCCGTCCAGGCGTTCGCAGACTCTGCGCGAAAGCTGGGGCCTGCAAGCAGGTGATATAGGCGTGATACACGTCGGTCGCCTGGCACCCGAGAAAAACCTGGGCCTGCTCAAAGTCAGCTTCGAAACGCTCAAGGACAGTTACCCGCAACGTAATATCAAACTGATTGTTGTCGGCGAAGGGCCTCAGCGCCAGCAGCTTGAGCAGCAGATCCCGGATGCGATCTTCTGCGGCACTCAGCGCGGTGAAGTGCTGGCCATGCACTATGCCTCGGCAGATATGTTTCTGTTCCCCAGCATGACCGAAACGTTCGGCAACGTGGTCCTTGAAGCGCTGGCCTCAGGGTTGGGTGTGGTCGCTTACGACGAAGCCGCTGCCGGGCAGCATATTCGTCATGGCCACAATGGGGCCTTGGCCATGCCGGGTGACGAGGCGGCATTCATCGACGCGGCGCGCTGGTTGCTGGAAGACAGCGAAACATTGCGCCGGGTGCGCCTCAATGCTCGTCAACACGCCAGTCGCCAGGGCTGGACGGCGATAATCGATCAGTTCGAACGGCAATTGCGTGAGGCCTGCCCGGGCGAAAAACCTGTAAATGCCAAAGAGATCAGGCCGGTAGCCAGCAAGAAGATCAGACCAGTGTCATCAGTGCGTCTCGACTGAAAGGCAGGATGTCCTGCTCGCGGCCCTCGCGCACTTTCAATGCCCAATCCGGATCGACCAGCAGCGCACGTCCTACCGCCACCAGATCGAACTCGTCGTTGCCCAGCCGCTTCAGCAGATTTTCCAGGCTGGCCGGCTGAGCGACCTTGTCGGTGTTGACCATGAACTGCAGGAACTCGCCGTCCAGTCCGACGCTGCCGACAGTAATGGTCGGTTTGCCGGTCAGCTTGCGCGTCCAGCCCGCCAGGTTCAGTTCGGAGCCTTCGAACTCAGGCTCCCAGAAACGCCGGGTAGAGCAATGGAAGATATCCACCCCGGCGTCAGCCAGCGGTTGCAGGAATTCGCCCAGCGCCTCGGGCGTCTGCACCAGACGTGCGGTGTAATCCTGCTGTTTCCATTGTGAGAAACGGAAGATGATCGGGTAGTCCGCACCAACCGCGACGCGCACCGCCTTGATCAGCTCGATGGCAAATCGCGAACGGTTGGCCAGGCTGCCACCGTACTCGTCACTGCGCTGATTGCTGCCCTCCCAGAAGAACTGATCAATCAGATAACCGTGGGCCCCATGAATTTCGACACCGTCCATGCCAATCGCCTTGGCATCGACAGCGGCCTGAGCAAAAGCGGCCACAACATCGTCGATGTCCTGTTTGCTCATGCCATGCACCAGCACTTGACCGTCCTTGACCTTCTCCATCGGCCCATAGGCAGGCACGCTTCCGTCCGGCTCGGTACCAATACGACGAACCGCACCGACGTGCCAGAGTTGCGGGACGATCTTGCCACCCTCAGCGTGCACCGCCTCAACTACCTTGCGCCAGCCCGCCAGTGGCGCATCACCAAAAAACTGCGGAACGTTCGGGTAGCCGTTGGAAGCCTTGTGGTTGACCGTCGTTCCTTCGGTGACAATCAGCCCGACACCTGCCGCCGCGCGACGCCGGTAGTACTCGATCACCTTTGAGTTGGGTACATGTCCCGGCGAGAACGAACGGGTCATGGGTGCCATCACCACCCGCGACGACAATTCCAGGCTGCCCAGACGGAAAGGCGTAAACAAGGCTTCTACCGACATGCGAAACTCCGGAAAAATGGTTGCACTACGGCGACAAGCGCCGGATCAGGCGCGCAGAAAATCGCTGGGCATCAGCGCTGGCCCAGTACTATTGATTTGGCTGATTTGAGTGCAAAAGCCGCCAAGGCGCAAGACAGCCGGGCAAGCACACGCTAACCCGGTGCTACCTCGATGAGGTGATCAGCTTTGTGCCAAGGCCTTTTCAATGGCCTGAATCACTGCGGGATCATCCGGTGCAGTACGCGGAGAGAAACGCGCGCTCACGCCACCGTTCTTGCCGACCAGAAACTTTTCAAAATTCCAGGTGATATCCCCGGGAAACTCGGCGCCTTCGCCAGCCAGCAGGCGATAAAGCGTATGCCGGTCAGGGCCATTGACGTCGAGTTTTTCACCCAGCGTAAAGGTCACGCCGTAATTGAGTTCGCAAAATTCGGCGATCTCTTTTTCGCTGCCCGGTTCCTGCCCGGCAAACTGGTTGCACGGCAGCCCGAGAATCTCCAGGCCCTTGTCCTTGTATTGCTGATAGAGGTTTTCAAGTGCTGCGTATTGCGGTGTCAGCCCGCATTTGGACGCGACGTTGACCACCAGAACCACTTTGTTCTTGAAACCCGCCATCGGCAGTTCCTGACCACCCAGCGCTTTCAATTTGATGTCGTGAAAAGCACTCATGAGAACCCCTTTTGAAACAAGTAACCCAAAGCCACAACCTGAAAAAAGGCACCGTGACCGCACGCGTAACGAAAGTCGTCATCGCAGAACAGCCAGGGCGCCTTTTCAGTGACCTGAGCTTAGCAGCACAAATCAGTGTTGATGACCGCCTTCACCGTGAACATGGCCGTGAGCCATTTCTTCTTCACTGGCATCGCGGATAGCCACAACCTTTACGTCGAAGTTCAGGCGCTGGCCCGCGAGCGGGTGGTTGCCGTCAACAGTAACGTCATCGCCGTCCAGATCGCGGATGGTCACGATCTGCATGCCGCCGTCCGGACCGGATGCGTGGAACTGCATGCCGACTTCGAGTTTGTCGACACCTTCGAACATGCTGGCGCTCAGGGTGCTGACCAGTTCGGCGGAGTATTCACCATAGGCATCTTCCGGCTCGACGGCTACCTTCAGCTCGTCACCGACGTCCTTGCCTTCCAGCGCCTTTTCCAGGCCCGGGATGATGTTGCCTGCACCTTGCAGGTAAACCAGCGGCGCACCACCGGCAGAGCTGTCGATGACCTCACCAGCGTCGTTGGTCAGGGTATAGTCAATGGAGACAGCCTTATTGGCGGCGATCGGCATGGGGACAAGACCTTTTGCTTAAGATTGAAGAACGAGCAAGTTTAACCAAGCAATCGCCCGAAAGCGAACGCAACTCTGACAAACGGCCCAGAATGGAAGGTTCAACTGTTATCAACTTGCAACAGGATCAAGAAGGGCACTGGATTGCCGTGCTGTCCTGCGGCCACACTCAGCACCTGCGCCATCAGCCGCCATGGCAGTCGCGAGCCTGGGTTCTTGACCCGATAAAACGCCAACAGATGACAGGTCAGGCCTTTCGCTGCGGCTGGTGTGCTAACGCCGCAGATAACGATAGTCTTGCCGCAGAGAAATCGCGTTAGACGATTTCCGGACTTTTTTGGTCAGCAGCTGTTCCCTATGTGCTGCGACCCTTGCACTGCTCAATCGAGAAGCCAGTATGCAGACTTTTTTTATCGCCCCCACTGACTTCGGCGTGGGGTTGACCTCTATCAGCCTGGGCCTGGTGCGCACACTGGAGCGCGCAGGCTTGAAAGTAGGTTTTTTCAAACCGATTGCCCAGCCGCACCCCGGCGATCTGGGCCCCGAGCGCTCGACTGAACTGATGGCCCGCACCCACGGCCTGAAGCCGCCCAAGCCTCTGGGGCTGGCGCATGTCGAGCGCATGCTCGGCGATGGTCAACTGGATGAACTGCTCGAAGAGATCATCAATCTTTATCAACAGGCAGCTGCCGGCAAGGACGTGCTGGTGGTCGAAGGCATGGTCCCGACCCGCAGCGCGAGCTATGCCGCGCGGGTCAATCTGCATCTGGCCAAGAGCCTGGATGCTGACGTCATTCTGGTCTCTGCCCCGGAAAACGAAGTGCTTGCCGAGCTGTCGGGCAGGGTCGAATTGCAGGCCCAGCTGTTTGGTGGCCCCAAGGACCCGAAGGTGCTGGGCGTGATACTCAACAAGGTGCGCACCGAAGAGAGCATGGAAGTCTTCGCCTCTCGCCTGAAAGAGCACTCTCCACTGCTGCGCAGTGGCGATTTCCGACTGCTGGGCTGCATTCCCTATCGTGCTGAACTGAATGCGCCGCGCACTCGTGATGTGGCCGAATTGCTAGGCGCGCAGGTACTCAACGCAGGCGATTACGATCAGCGGCGCATGTCCAGAATCATTATCTGTGCCCGAACGGTGCTCAATACCGTTCCACTGCTCAAGCCGGGCGTGCTGGTCGTGACGCCGGGCGACCGTGACGACATCATTCTGGCAGTGAGCCTGGCGGCAATAAATGGCGTACCGCTGGCGGGCCTGTTGCTGACCAGCGATACCGTGCCCGACCCGCGCATCATGGAACTGTGCCGAGGTGCATTCCAGGCCGGTCTGCCTGTGCTGTCGGTCAGCAGCGGTTCCTACGACACGGCAAACCGGCTCAATCAGTTAAACAAGGAAATCCCCATCGATGACCGCGAGCGCGCGGAAAACATCACCGATTTCGTGGCCGGCCATCTGGACGCCGGCTGGCTGCACCAGCGCTGCGGAACACCCCGCGAGCTGCGCCTGTCGCCTGCCGTGTTTCGCTATCAACTGATCCAGCGAGCACAGGCAGCCAACAAGCGTATTGTCCTGCCCGAAGGCAACGAACCGCTGACCATTCAGGCGGCGGCCATCTGCCAGGCGCGCGGTATCGCGCGCTGTGTGTTACTGGCCAGACCCGAGGAAGTGCAGGCCGTGGCTCAGGCACACGGTATCGAGCTGCCACCGGGGCTGGAGATTCTTGACCCGGAGCTGATTCGCGAGCGCTATGTTGCGCCGATGGTGGAACTGCGCAAAAACAAAAGCCTGAACGCGCCCATGGCCGAGCAACAGCTCGAAGACCCGGTGGTCATCGGCACCGTAATGCTGGCGCTGGACGAAGTCGACGGGCTGGTATCGGGCGTCATTCACTCCACCGCCAACACCATCCGGCCGGCCCTGCAACTGATCAAGACCGCGCCGGGCTGCACGCTGGTGTCTTCGGTATTTTTCATGCTGTTCCCCGAGCAGGTGCTGATGTACGGCGACTGCATCATGAACCCGCATCCGAGTGCCAGCGAGCTGTCCGAGATCGCCTTGCAAAGCGCCGACTCAGCCACTGCGTTCGGCATTTCGCCACGGGTAGCGATGATCAGCTATTCCAGCGGCAACTCGGCCAGCGGCGAAGAAGTGGAGAAGGTCCGCGAAGCAACGCAACTGGCACGGGAAACCCGGCGCGATCTATTGATCGACGGGCCGCTGCAGTATGATGCGGCCGCCAACGAACATGTCGCCCGACAGCTGGCTCCGGACAGCCCGGTGGCAGGACGTGCCAACGTGTTCGTGTTCCCGGACCTCAATACTGGCAATACCACCTACAAGGCGGTGCAACGCAGTGCCGACTGTGTAAGCCTTGGCCCGATGCTGCAAGGCCTGCGCAAGCCGGTGAACGACCTGCCACGTGGCGCACAGGTGGATGACATCGTCTATACCATCGCACTGACGGCGATACAGGCCGACACGCTGTCCTGATGCCTACTCATGATGCCGCAGACCCATCTGCGGCTTTCGACAACTTCCGGAGCCATCTCCTTCATGGATTTTCTGCCTGCCCCGTTGCGCGGCGTCATCGCATCGCTGTTATTGGCGCTGAACACCATCGTCTGTTGCACGGTGCTGTTCGCGGTCACGATCCTCAAGATTTGCCTGCCCTTCTCTGCGGCACAGCGCTTTACCGACTGGCTGATGAGCCACATCCATGAAACCTGGATCGGCAACAACAATGCCTGGATCAAGCTGCTCTGCCACACCCGCTGGCACCTGAGCGGGTTGGAAGGGCTCGATTACAAACACTCGTATCTGGTCACCAGCAATCACCAGAGCTGGGTCGACATCATGGTCTTGCAATACGTGCTCAACCGGCGCATTCGTCCGTTGAGATTCTTCCTCAAGCAGGAGTTGATCTGGGTCCCGATCATCGGCCTGGCGTGGTGGGCGTTGGGTTTTCCGTTCATGAAGCGTTACTCCAAGGCGTACCTTGCGAAACACCCGGAAAAGAAAGGCAAGGATCTGGAAACCACCCGCCGCACCTGCGCGAAGTTTCGTCACAACCCGGTGGGGATTTTCAACTTCGCAGAAGGCACGCGCTTCACCGCCGGTAAGCACGCGCAGCAGAACTAGCCCTTCCGCCACTTGCTCAAACCCAAGGCTGGCGGCATTGCCTTCGTGCTCGATGCGATGGGCGAACAACTGGAGTCGATCATCAACGTGACCATCCATTACCCTGGCGGACAACCCGGCTACTGGGATCTGCTGTGCGGTAACGTGAGGGAAGTGGTTGCCCACTTCGAAGAGATCAAAATCCCGCAGCAGTTTCTCGGCAAAAATTACGACCAGGACGGCGAGTACCGCCTGGAATTCCAGCAGTGGATCAATGCGCTATGGGAAGAAAAAGACGGGCTGCTGGACCGGCTGCATGAGCAGTATCCAGCGCAGCATGGATAGTGACTCGTGGGAGCGAGCTTGCTCGCGAAAAGGCCATAAAGGCCGCCGCAAAACTAGCGTTTTAGCCATCGCCTTCGCGAGCAAGCTCGCTCCCACTTTGCCCCGCATTCAACCAACCCGCGACGCAACGTTGTTGATCAGTACTGCTGACCCGGAATCGGCTTGAGGTTTACCTCGACGCGGCGGTTCTGGGCGCGGCCATTGACATCGGCGTTGCTGGCAATCGGTTGGTCGGGGCCCGCGCCGCGCACGGAGAGGTGCGATTGATCAACGCCCTGCGAAGTCAGGTAAGTCGCAACGCTTTGTGCGCGCTGCTGCGACAGGTCCATGTTGTGCTGGCGGCTGCCGGTGCTGTCGGTGTAACCGACGATTTCAATGTTGTTCTGGTTGAACTGCTTGAGTGAATTCGCCAGGTTGTTGAGCGGCGAATAGAAGCTGCTGGCGATTGCCGAAGAGTCCGTTGCGAACGTGATGTTACCTGGCATGATCAGTTTGATCTGGTCACCCTGACGCTGCACCTCGACGCCAGTATTGGCCATGCTCGCGCGCAATGCTGCTTCCTGCTTGTCTGCGTAATAGCCATACCCCGCCGATGCAGCGCCCGCAACGGCAGCACCAATCAATGCGCCCTTGCCACGATGATTGTGGTCGATGGCGGCACCTGCTACTGCACCGGCCAATGCGCCGAGTCCGCCGTACTTGGCTGTTTTGCTCATGCCACCGGAGCTTTGCGCCTGGCCTTGATTGTCATAGGGATTGGATGTTGCACAGCCCGACAGCATGGCTACGGCGGTGGCAACAATGATCAAACGACGCGAGGTAAACATTCAGGAGCTCCTGGTTTTGACGAACGCTGGTAACCGGATTAGAGCATGCCGGCTGTCAAAAATTCCTTAACCCCTGCTGAACCGCCCGTATTACGGCGCTTGACGTGTTTTGCTCAGCGTCGTTCCTCACGAATATAAGGCTCGCCCAACGCACCCGGCTGACTGCTGGATTGACGCTTGCCGCTTGCCACCCAGACCATCACCAACAACGTGACCGCGTAGGGCGTCATCAAGACGAAATACTGAGGCAGGCGCACCCCCGTGGCCGCCAATTGCGGAATCAGCGCCTCGATGCCACCGAACAGCAAAGCACCGGCCAACGCACGCCAGGGCGACCAGCGCGCGAAGATCACCAGCGAAACCGCAATCCAGCCGCGTCCGCCTGTCATGTCCGCGATCCACATCTTGGTACTGAGTACGGCAATGAAGCCGCCCGCCAGCCCCATCAATGCAGAACCGGCGACAATTGCCGCCAGGCGGTAACCCAACACAGAAATGCCTGCGGCATCGGCGGCCTGCGGGTTCTCGCCGACCGCGCGCAGACGCAGCCCGGTGCGCGTACGATCGAGCAGCCAGACCACCGCGATGAAAATCACCACGGTCAGGTACACCAACGGGTTCTGCACAAAGACCCGGCCCACCACCGGCAGCTCGGACAAAGGCCATAGTTCCACCGCCTGCAAGCCGCTGACTGGCCGGTTGGTCCAGCCAAGCAGCGTACCCAGCAGCCCGACAGAAGAACACCAGCGCCAGGCCGGCAATCACCTGATTGATCCGCAGCACCAACACCATCAGCGCAAACAGCAACGAAACCAGACCTGCCGCCACCATCGACGCCAGCAGCGAAAGACCAGGCGAGCCCAGGCTCAACTGCATACCGATGCCTGCCAATGCGCCGACCAGCATCAGCCCCTCGACGCCCAGCGCCAGTACACCGCTGCGCTCGATGAGGATCAGGCCCAGTGCGGCCAGCGCAAACGGCACGGCGAAATCCGGTGCGCTGCCCAACCAGTGGGAAATAAGCTCCATCAACGTTCTCCTGCCTGAATGCGCCGCAGGCGATGGCGGATGAAAAAGTCCGACGACGCGACGCAGATCACCAGGATTGCCTGGATCAACTGCACCATCGAAAACGGAATCTGGTAGAACACCTGCAGGTTGCGCCCGGCCACGAACAACATGGCGATCAGCAGCGCGACGACGGTGGCGGCCACCGGGTTATTGCGGGCCAGAAAGGCGATGAGAATCCCGGAAAACCCGTATCCCTGATAGAACGACTGGGTAAGGCGCCCTTCCTGCCCGGACGTCACAACGAAACCTGCGAGCCCCGCCAGTGCACCTGAAAGCAGCACAGTGCCAATGATCATCTTGCGCACCGGCACTCCCACAGCCCCGGCGACCTTCGGGTTGGCATCGACGAAGCGCAGGTACAGCCCGGCCCGCGAGACGCCGACAAACCACAGGGTCAGGCCGGTGACCAACAGCGCCAGGGGGATCGCCGCGTTATACCCCGCAAACAGATCAGGCAAACGCTCAAAGCTCTGAAACGCAGGCGAGTAGGGAAAGTTGTCTCGCGGGTCCTTCCAACTGCCATAAACCAGATGCAGAAGGAAGTTGGCGGCGATGTAATTGAGCATCAGGGTCGAGATGATCTCGTTGACCTGCCACTTGAGCTTCAACAGCACCGGCCCCAGGCTCCACAGCAACCCGCAGATCACAGCCGCCGCCATCATCAGCGGCAGGCGCAGAACTTCCGGCCCCACCTGGAACAGCGAAATCGCCGTGGCGCCAATCGCTCCCCAGATCATCTGGCCCTCCAGCCCCAGGTTCCAGAAGCGCGCACGAAACGCCATGCACCCGGCCAGGCCGACCATAATCATCGGCGACGCCTGAAACAGCACAGCCTTGAAGTTTTGGGCATCGAACACCGTTTGAACGACGAATCCGTTGAGCAACTCGTCAGCAGGCACCCCGGCAAGAATCAGGATAGTGGTACAGATCGCCAGGCCGACCAGCAACGCCAGGGCTATGATCAGCGCCTGCAAGGGCCAGCCAGTCTGCTGACGAAGTTCCAGCGTGTAGCGGCGCGACAGCAACGGTTGGCGTGCCGGAGCAGTCTGTTGCAATGCAGTTGTGTCACTCATGGCTCACCATCGCTTTGCCGATAGCCTGACGGTCAGCGGGGTAATCGAACTCGGCGACGACACGCCCGCCGTTCATTACGCCGATACGGTCAGCCAGGCTCAATACTTCGTCCAGGTCTTCGCTGATCACCAGCACCGCAGCGCCTGCATCGCGTGCCGCGCGCAGGCGGGCATGCACTGCCTGTGTGGCACGCACGTCCAGGCCACGGCTCGGGCTATGCACCAGCACCAATTGCGGGTCGCGGCTGAATTCACGGGCGATCACCAGTTTCTGTGCGTTGCCGCCCGACAGCAGTGCAGCTTTCTGGTCGAGAGAGCGCACGCCCTGCACATCGAAGTCCGCCACTGCGCGTTGCGCGTCCTGTTTCAGGCGCTTGTAGCCCAGACGCCAGAAAGAACCGTATTGCCCGCTATGGATGTTGCCGATGCCGAAGTTCTCGGCTACCGACAGCGATCCGGCCAGCGCCGCGTCGTAGCGGTCCGCCGGGATGGAAGCGATGCGCAGTTGCCGACGCTGATCAGCCGACGCACTGCGCAGGTCGCCAAAAGAGGCCATGTGGATTTCGCCCTCGGTGGCCTGCGGCAGCCCCATCAATGCGTTGGCCAGTTCGGCCTGACCATTGCCGCCAACGCCTGCAATACCGTAGATCTGCCCGGCGTGCAGGGTCATGTTCACGCCGTTGAGTGCGCCGCTGCCGACGCTGCGCAAATCGCGTACCTGTAAACGAACCTCACCAGGCGTTGCGCAATGATGTTCTGCGACCGGCACCGACTCGCCCACGGTCAGTTGCACCAGTTGCTCGACACTCACCTTCTGCGGGTCAACAGTCTGCACGGTGCGCCCGCCGCGCATCACGGTCACACGGTCGGCATAGCGTTTGACGTCGGCCATCTTGTGCGTCACCAGAATCACCGCAGCGCCCTGCCGCGCAAAGGTCTGAACGGTCAGCAGCAAACGTTCGGCCTCCTGATCGGTCAGGACTGCGGTCGGCTCATCAAGGATCAGAATGCGCGCACCGGCCAGCAGCACCTTGAGAATCTCGACGCGCTGCTGCTCGGCAACCGACAGTCTGTCGACGGTCCGGGCCGGGTCAATCGCAAACCCCAGTTCGTCCGCCTTGCTGACAATCTCTTGCTCCAGCGCACGCAGACACTTGCGATAGCTGCCTTCGCCCGGTTGCTCAGGCAGCGCCAACAGAATGTTCTGCGCCACTGTAAAGGGCTTCACCAGCTTGAAATGCTGGTGAACCATGCCAATCCGGTAACGGCTGGCGTCCCTGGGCCCCTGAAGCTGAACCGGGTTGTCGTCCAGCAGCAGCGTGCCGGTTTCCGGTGCGTACAGCCCAGCTGCAATGTTCATCAGTGATGACTTGCCTGCACCGTTCTCGCCCAGCAACGCATGCACTTCGCCCCAACAGGCGGTGAAGTCGGCATCGATCAGCGCCTTGAAGCCATCGAACGATTTACTGATGCCAGTGAGTTGCAGCGCGTTGACCTGACTCATTGCTGAGTCTTCACGCCTTCGACAAACCAGTCCATTTTCCACAGATCCGGGTCAGACAATTGCTGACCGACCTCAACCCGCTCCTTGCCGTCACGGTCCGCCAGCGGTCCGCTGTAGATGATTTTCCTGCCTGCCAGCAGTTCGTCACGCTCGGCCATGATCTTCTTGCGATTGTCTTCCGAAATGATCGGGTCTTTGCTCAGCGTGATATCGGTGCCGCCCTGCTGCATCGACAGCAGTGCACCGTTGGCAGGCGGGGTCCAGTTGCCCGCGATGACCTTTTTGAGCTCTGGCCCCAGGAAGCGGTCCCAGACCCACAACGAAGAACAGACGGTTGCCTTGGGGGCAAACTCGCTCAGATCCCGATGGTGGCCGGTGCCATGAATGCCGCGCTCCTGAGCGACGATCTGCGGTGTCGGGCTGTCGACGTGCTGGCCGACCACATCGACGCCGTTGTCGATCAATGCCATGGTTGCCGCGCGCTCCTTGACCGGGTCATTCCAGGCGCCGGTATAAACCACAGTGACGGTGGCTTTCGGATTGATCTGCCGGGCACCCAGTTCGTAGGCGTTGATGGTCCAGTTGACCTGGCCGAACGGGTTGGCGGCGACGAAGCCCAGCTTGCCGGTTTTCGACGCAGCACCAGCGGCCATGCCGCACAGGTACTGGCTCTCGTAGGTACGGCCATAAAACGATTCGAGGTTCGCCGCGTTGGTGGTGCCCGAGCCGTTCAGGAACGCAACATCAGGGTATTTTTTGGCCAGCGCAAGGAAGGTATCTGAGTAACCGAATGCAGTGCCGACGATGATGTTGGCACCGCGTGCGATGAGCCGGTCGACAACGGGGGTAATGGCAGCGGCGTTCTCGGGCACGCTTTCCACGAACTGGATTTTTGTGTCCAGATCCTTCTCAAGCTTCACGCGCGCCTCATCGAATGCCTGAGTCCAGCCGCCGTCATTGCGCGGGCTGATGTAGACCATGGCGATTTTCGCGGGTCCCTTCAGGGTCAAGCCCTCGGCCTGAGCGAAGCCGGCGGCCCCGAACGCTACAGCCGCACACAATGTCCCGGGCAACAGTTTCTTGTACATAGACGTTTTCCTGAGGGTAATGGCCGATGAGGGCAGCACGTGGCCGACTCTCAGGCCGTAGCAGCATCCATGCCACTACCGGGAAAACGCTATGGAACAACGGCCTGACTCGATTTCACCGCGCAGAACAGATCAAATGGTCTGAATCAGAGCACTTGGTTTGTGCATGACCTGCATTCGCTGCGCGTCCAGGGTGCGCGTGTCGGGGCCCGCGCAATTTTTCAGGCAGTACGCGGCAGGATGCCGTCCAGGATCATGCTGCGCAGGCTCGCCAGCACTTCTTCGAAAAACACCGGGTCGTCCAGCGTCTTGCCGGTCACGGCCTCGACCTGAGTGCGGAAATCGGCGTAATGCTGAGTGGTCGCCCACAGGGTGAAAATCAGATGGTGCGGGTTGATCGGGGCCAACTGGCCATTGTCGATCCAGTGCTGAATGACTGCCACCTTGGCCTGCACCGTGTCGCGCAACGGGTGCTGCAACTCGCCCTGAATCAGTGGCGCGCCCTGCATCACTTCCATACAGAACAGCCGCGATTCGGCCGGGTGATCACGGGACATTTCCAGTTTGGCCTTGATGTAGGCGCCGATAGCCTGCACCGGTTCCTTGTCGGCAGTGAAATGCACCAGCGGGCTCAGCCAGACCTCAAGCAACTGACGCAATACGTTCAGATACAGATCATCCTTGCTGCTGAAGTAATACAGCAGGTTGGTCTTGGAAACATCCGCCAGGCTCGCGACCTGATCCAGGCTGCTGCCGTGCACGCCATAGCGGGAAAATATCTCCAGCGCCGCATCGAGAATCAGCGTGCGCTTGCCTTCCATCAGGCGCATGCGCCGCTTCAGGGAAGTAGCGCTGGGCTCGCGAGTGGTCTTGACCACGGTTTCGGGCTTGACCTTGCGTCCGCGCTTGCTCGCGGGCTCCGTCACAGGAGGTTTCTTGTTCACGCACATCCATCCAGTGATGCCGAAATGAGCGGGCATCTTAACGGGCGCAGCTGTTTTGTCGATATGGGTTACCCACCCGGTCGGCTCTGCCCCATCTGCGTGCGCCCTGCACAAACCAAGTGCTCTGATTCAGATCAAATGGTCTGCAAAAATGAGTTTTATTTGTAAGCGATTGAATAAAAACAATAAAAATTTATGCCCCGCTTAATGCAATGGCGAATTAAGAGATGAATCAAGTGCTCTGGCACGCATCGACCAACGCAGAGAGGCCTTATATGGACATCGGTATCTTCATCCCCATCGGCAACAACGGCTGGCTGATTTCCAGCAACGCACCGCAGTACATGCCGACTTTCGAGCTGAACAAACAGATCGTGCAGACGGCCGAGGGCTACGGTTTCGACTTTGCGTTATCGATGATCAAACTGCGCGGCTTCGGCGGCAAGACAGAGTTCTGGGAGCACAACCTGGAGTCCTTCACGCTGATGGCGGGGCTGGCGGCAGTGACCAGCAAGATCCAGCTGTTCGCCACCGTGGCCACTCTGACCATTCCACCTGCCATCGCGGCACGCATGGCCTCGACCATCGATTCGATCTCCAATGGCCGCTTCGGGATCAACCTGGTCACCGGCTGGCAGAAACCCGAATACGAGCAGATGGGCCTGTGGCCCGGCGATGAGTTCTTCCATACCCGCTATGAATACCTGGCCGAATACGCCCAGGTTCTGCGCGACCTGTGGGCCACCGGCAGCAGTGATTTCAAAGGCGAACATTTCAGCATGCAGGACTGCCGCGTCAGCCCTCGCCCACAGGCTGATATGAAGCTGATCTGCGCCGGCCAAAGTGAAGCAGGCATGGCTTTCTCAGCGCAGTACGCCGATTACAACTTCTGCTTCGGCAAAGGCGTGAACACCCCTACTGCCTTTGCGCCCACCGCACAGAAACTGATCGAAGCCAACGAAAAGACCGGCCGCAACGTTACCTCCTGCGTGCTGTTCATGATCATCGCCGACGATACCGATGAAGCGGCAAGGGCTCGCTGGGAGCACATCAAGGACGGTGCCGACGAAGAGGCCATCGCCTGGTTGAGCGAGAAGGGCTCGGCGGATAAGAGCGCCGGTTCGAACCTGCGGCAGATGGCCGACCCGACCTCGGCGGTCAACATCAACATGGGCACGCTGGTCGGCTCTTGGGCCACCGTGGCGCGAATGCTCGATGAAGTCGCCAGTGTGCCGGGGACTCAGGGCGTGATGCTGACCTTCGATGACTTCGTGAAAGGCGTCGAGGATTTCGGCGAGAAAATCCAGCCGCTGATGACCAGTCGCAAGCACATCGCGCAGCTCAAGGAGGTGGTCTGATGAATGCTTCGGCAACTGTCGCAGGCGTCGACCTGCCGGACGGGCAACCCGCCCGCGTGCTGCCCGCCCGCCCCGAGCCGCTGCGCATGAAACCCGGCGAAACCGCGCTGGTGGTCGTCGACATGCAGAACGCCTACGCATCGCTGGGGGGTTATCTGGACCTTGCCGGGTTCGATGTCAGCAGCACCGGGCCGGTTATCGCCAATATCAACAAGGCCTGTGCTGCCGCACGTGCGGCAGGCATACCGGTGATCTTTTTCCAGAACGGCTGGGACCCGGCCTATGTCGAGGCCGGAGGGCCCGGCTCGCCGAACTGGCATAAGTCCAATGCCCTGAAAACCATGCGCAAGCGCCCGGAGCTCGAAGGGCAACTGCTGGCCAAAGGCGGATGGGACTATCAACTGGTCGATGAACTCAAGCCACAGCCTGGCGACATTGTGGTGCCGAAAATCCGTTACAGCGGCTTCTTCAATTCCAGTTTCGACAGCGTGTTGCGCAGCCGCGGCATTCGCAATCTGGTGTTCACCGGCATCGCCACCAACGTCTGCGTTGAATCCACCCTGCGTGACGGTTTCCACCTGGAGTACTTCGGCGTGGTGCTGGCGGATGCAACCCATCAGGCAGGCCCCGAATTCGCTCAGCAAGCCGCGCTGTTCAACATCGAAACCTTCTTCGGCTGGGTTTCCAGTGTCGATGACTTCTGCACCACTTTCAGCCCTGTCGGGCAACCTTCGTGAGGACATACGCATGACCAAGAAAGCGATTATTCCCGCTGGCACCACCAAGCCCATTGCTCCATTTGTGCCGGGTTCAATGGCCGATGGCGTGCTCTACGTTTCCGGCACCCTGCCGTTCGACAAGGACAACAATGTGGTGCATGTCGGCGATGCGACCGCTCAGACCCGTCATGTGCTGGAAACCATCAAAAGCGTGGTCGAAACCGCTGGCGGGACAATGGACGATGTCACCTTCAACATGATCATGATTCGCGACTGGGCCGATTACGCCAAGGTCAACGAGGTGTACGCCGAATACTTCGCGGGCGAGAAACCGGCCCGTTACTGCATCCAGTGCGGCCTGGTGAAACCCGAGGCCCTGATCGAGATCGCCAGCATCGCCCACATTGGCTGAGCACTGACTTAAAAACCGACCTGAAGCCCACCCGGAGAACGTGCATGTTTCATGAAATTCATCGATGTCAGCATGCCGATGCGCCCCTGTTGGTGCTCAGTTCCGGGTTGGGCGGATCCAGCCGTTACTGGGCGGATGACCTGGCGGCGCTGACCCGCGACCATGACGTACTGGTCTACGATCATGCCGGGACTGGACGCAGCCCTGCGGATTTGCCGGCAGACTATTCGATCCGCCATATGGCCATGGAATTGCTGACCCTGCTCGACTCGCTCGATATCCAGCGTTGCCATTTCATGGGTCATGCGCTGGGCGGGCTGGTGGGTCTGGAGATTGCGCTGTTGCGCCCCGAATTGTTGCAAAGTCAGGTGCTGATCAATGCGTGGAGCAGCCCCAACCCACACAGCGCGCGCTGCTTTTCAGTGCGCAAAAAACTGTTGTTGAACAGCGGGCCGGACGCCTACGTGCAAGCGCAGGCACTGTTTCTCTACCCGGCAGACTGGATCGCCGCCAACGGTGCCCGACTGGCCGATGACGAGGCCCATGCGCTGGCGCATTTTCCCGACACCGACAACCTGCTGCGACGTATTCATGCACTGCAAACCTTCGACGTTGAGGCCAGTCTGGCTCGTATCCAGACGCCGACCCTGCTGATTGCCAACCGCGACGACATGCTGGTGCCCTGGCAACAATCGCAACATCTCGCCGAGGCACTGCCCAACGCCAGGCTGGTGCTGCTGGAATATGGCGGCCACGCCTCGAACATCACCGACCCATTGCCCTTCCAACGCACCCTGCTCGACTTTCTCAACGCACAGACCTGAAAGGACTCATCCCATGCATGCCGACTCTGAAACCCTTGCCACACTCCCTGCTGCCCCGGTCAGCCAGCTGGCGTTTCGCGATGCGATGTCCAGCCTTGCTGCAGCCGTCAACGTCATTACCACCGATGGCCCCGACTGCGACAGCGGTTTGCAGCGTGACCGATCAGCCTCCCACGCTACTGGTTTGTATCAATCGCAGCGCCTCGGTGTATGAAACCTTCATCGAGAACGGCCTGTTATGCGTCAACACACTGGGCAACGGTCAGCAGGACTTGTCCAACCTGTTCGGTGGCAAGCGCTCACAGCAGGAGCGTTTTGACGGTGGCCAGTGGGAAAGCGGGGTGACGGGGGCGCCGATACTGAACAGCGCCAAACTGGCCCTCGACTGCAAGGTGACCCAATCCGTCAGCGTCGGCACACATGACATTCTCTTTTGCCAAGTGCTGGATATCAGGCATCAGGGTGAGTCAGACGCCTTGGTGTACTTTGCCCGTCAGTATCATCACTTGCCAGGTGCGGCACCCGCTGCCTGAAGATGCTTTTCAGCACTTGAACGCGTCAGGAAATCTACACTGCGCCTGTTTTGCACAGGGCACTGCGGGCTGCCTGACGGGTTGCTGACACAACAAATAGACAAGATTTTTTCGCAGGCAGCGCCCTATACTGGCACCTTGAGATCAGGATGATCCTTGCAGTCAACGAGGTGAAATCATGTCGATCGGTAGCCCTTGCACTCTGCTGGCCTCATCTGGCAGTTGGCCGTCTGCTTTCTTCGCTTGCCCGTTGCCTGCCGTGCCAACACACCCGGGTGACTAAGCATGCTGAAAAAAATCCCTGTCGCTGAGCTTGCCCTTGGCATGTACATCCATAAAATCTGTCGCCGCTGGACCAACGATCCATTCTGGATAGGCTTGGTCGAAGTCATGCTTGATGACGTCGAGGTGCTCAAGCGCATCCAGCAATCGGGCACCCGGGAAGTCTGGATCGAAACCGGAAAAACCCGTGTACAGGCACCTCAAACAGCACCAGCACCCTCCATAGATGACACCGCACCAGCCAGTCTGGACAAGGAAGTCCTGCGCGCCCGGGCCATTTGCGGTAGAGCCAGAAACGCCGTCATGGCCATGTTTACCGAAGCCCGCATGGGCCAGGCGATGGATGTCGACAACGTGCAGTTGCTGGTGGAAGAAATCTCCAGTTCGATCCTGCGCCACCCGCATGCGCTGATCAGCCTGTCACGCTTGAAAACGTCCGACGAGTACACCTACATGCATTCGGTGGCGGTCTGCGCGTTGATGGTCGCGCTCGCCAGACGCATGGGCCTGCCTGATGATCAGGTGCGCGAAGCGGGTGTGGCCGGGCTGATGCACGATGTCGGCAAAATGATGATTGCTCCGCACGTACTCAATAAACCGGGCCGCCTCACCCATGACGAATTCGAGATCATGAAGGCTCACCCCGAACTGGGTCTGAAGATACTCAAGGAAAATCAGCCCGTGGCGGCGACGGTGATGGATGTGTGCTTGCACCACCATGAGAAGGTCGACGGCTCGGGCTATCCCCACGGCCTGAAAGGCGACCAGATCAGCATCTTTGCGCGCATGGCCGCAGTCTGCGATGTGTATGACGCCATTACCTCCGACCGCCCCTACAAAAAGGGCTGGGGCGTTGCCCATTCGATTCGCGAGATGGCTTCATGGAAAGGCCATTTTGATGATGTGGTGTTTCAAAGCTTCGTCAAGACCGTGGGCATATACCCGACCGGTACGCTGGTGCGTCTGGAAAGCGGGCGTCTCGGCGTTGTGGTCGAGCAAAGTGAGGCGTCGCTGCTGAAACCGAGAGTGAAGGTCTTCATGTCGGCGCGGACCGGCAAGACGTTCGCCGCGCAGATCATCGATCTGGGCAGTTTTGCCGACCCGGACGCGATCGTCAAAATCGAAACGCCGACCGACTGGGGTATGGAAGAGGTTGATACGCTGTGGGCGGGCAGCCCGGCCTGATCAGTTGATGAGTCGCCCTGCCGGCTAACCCAGCAAGCCCAGTACCTTCGCCCTCGCCACCGCCTGGGTACGCCGCTCGACGCCTAGCTTGCTGTTGATGTGGCTGGCGTGAGTCTTGACGGTGTGCAGGGAAATGAACAGTTGCTCGCTGATCTCCTGGTTGGAACAGCCCTGTGCAATCAAATGCAGTACGCCCAGCTCACGCACACTCAGGCAGTCGCTGTCATGCGCAGGCTCGGGTGTCGGTGTGCAGGAGGCCGGGAGCTCTTCCAGCAAGGCCTCGCGAACCTTGCAGGGCGGCAGTTGCAGCAGTTGCTCATGCAGCCACTGGGAGTGCTCGCCCAGTAGCGTTTTGAAGGGGATCAGAGCCCCTCCGGCCGCTGACTGCAGGCTGCGCAGCAGCAGCTCTCGCGCTTCGTCGCGACGCGTCTGGCTCAGCAGCAGACCTATCTGCTGAGTCATCGCGATAAGCCCGAGCAGTGGCGCGCCCACCTCCCGGGCATGCCGCTCCAGCGCCTGCAAACGTTGCTCGCTGGCAACATCATCACCCTGCAGTCGATCCAGCACCGCACGCTGCAATTCGATGTGTTGTGGCAGTTGCGGATGACACTCGGGGGCCGCAGCGCCCGGCTCGCCGTTGTAGGCCTGAGTCAGGCGCAACAACCAGGCTTCGGCGAGGTCCATGCGCCCTTGCAGCAGCCACAATTCGCATTTCACCAGAGTCACCATCGCCAGATAGTAGATCGGTGGCACATCCCAGATGTGCATCAAACGTTCGACCTCGGCAAGTTCGGCGAAAGCTTCGGCAAACCGACCGGCGCAGCCCTCCATGGTGGCAATCACGCAGTGGCCGATCAGCACACTGATGTCGCGACAGGCGCGCGCTTCGGCCAGCCCGGCCAGCAATAAAACCCGCCCTTGGTCCACTTGCAGGCGCAGGGTCAGCAAATAGCCTTCATACAGCGTCAGGCGCGCGCGAACTGCGTACAAGCGCACGGTGGACAACCCTTTGAGGCGCTGCTGCCCCCGGCGTACTTCATCAAGCGCACGCAGAATTTCGCCTCGAGCCTGCAAGACCCTGGCGCGATCGTAATGCGCCAGCGCTTCGAACAGTGGATTGGCAACCCGCTGTGCCAGCTCCAGCGCATCACGATTCAACACGCGGGCGCGCCACAGATCACCATTGGCAACCGCAAGGTTGGCCAGCGTCGACAGGCAGACAAGCCGTTGGCCATAGCGTTTTTCCGGCAAGGTCAGCAGGGCTTCAGTGCAATAGCGTTCGGTCTTTTCACTGTCTCCACGGCCACGCGCGATGATGCCGCTGAGCGCCAGCCACTGCGCGAGCATGGATTTTTGCGCAGTCGCCGAGGGCGCTGGCAGGAACCGGCTCAATTGATTGGCCAGTTCCTCGGCGGCGTCCAGCTGGCAGGCCAGCCCCAGCGCCCAGGCGTAGAGCACAATCAAGCGTGGCGTGCTGGTCAACAGATCATCCGGCAAGTCCATCTTCCAGCGCAGCAACATGCCGACATTCTGCTCGGCCAGCAATTGCTCTTCAGAGAGGCTCTGCACCAGATTGGCGGCCACATCCAGATGCCCGGCGCGCAATGCCTGTTCCACCGCTTCATCCAGCTGGCCCTGAGTGCTGAACCAGCGACAGGCATTAAGGTGCAGCCGGGTCGGTTGCGCGCCGCCAGCCTGACGCGCGCGCAACAGATCGGAAAACAGATGATGATAGCGAAACCAGTGGCCCTGCTCGTCCAGCGGCACCAAAAAGACCTGATGCGCCTGTAGATAACGGATCATCTCGACGCTGTCATGGCTGTCCCGCGCGGCGTCGCACAGCCCGGCGCAAAAACGCTCAAGACACGCAGTGTCATAAAGAAACGCCTGAACATCGGTCGGCAGGCAGTCGATCACCTCTTCAAGCAGGTACTCGCGAATCAGCACCTCACTGCCGCGCAGCGCCTGCGAAAAGGCGCTTTCATCGCCCGCTTCAGACGCTGCCAGCAACCAGAATCGCAACCCGGCCACCCAGCCTTCGCTACGCTGAATCAGGTTTTGCAGCACCTCACTGTCGAGCGAGCTGCTATGGCGGTCCAGCACTGCCATTGATTCCGCGTGCGTCAGGCGCAGATCCTGCTCGTTGATTTCCAGCAACTGGCGCGTCAGACGCAGGCGTGCCAGGTGCCAGTCCGGGCGCTGTCGGCTGGTCACCATGACCACCAGCCCAACCGGCAAATGATTGAGAAAAAACTGCAGGCAGCGGTCAAGCACCGGGCCTTGGGCCAGATGATAATCATCCAGCACCAACAGCAGCGGTTTGCTCAGCATCAGGTGCATGGCCAGTTCGTCGAGCAGACCGTCGAGCCATTCCTCGAACGCGAACGGCTGATGGCGCTGACGCATTTTCAGCAGGCTCATTGCCTGCGTGCCCAGTTGCGGGAAAAACTGCTGCAGGCTGCCCAGCAAACGCTCCAGAAAACGACCCGGGTCGCTGTCCCGCGCGCTCAGCCCCAGCCATACGTTCTGCCATTTGTCCGGCAAGCCCTGACAGAACTCGTCGGCCAGCGAACTCTTGCCAAACCCGGCCGGGGCGCATACCAGCAGCAACCTGCCGCTCAGCCCGTCCTCGAGGCGTTGGCACAGGCGGGAACGAGGGACGTAACCCTCAGGGAGTGGCGGGCGAAAAAATCGCCCCTCCAACGCAGGAATCGCGCTGTCTGCGAACCCTTGCATTCGGGACAGATCAGTCATGGCCGGCTCGTGTGAAAATCGTTGTTGCGGCATAGCGGTGTTCGGAGACTAGCGGGTAAATCGCCTCTTTTGAAAGGTCATCAAGGAAAAGACTGTAACAAAATTCCTACAGCTTATAAGACCGTGTCCTCTACGTGAAAAAGCCCCATTAAAGGGGCTTTTCAAGCACATGACCAAGACATTGATTTACAGCGTGTATCGGTCAGGTATCAACGAACCCCTTCCTGACGCAGCGCGTTGGGGGTGAAGTCGCTGGTGCCGGCAGTGAAGCCGAACTCATACGCCCTCTTCTCTTCGTTTTTCATGCCCAGTGCCACGTAGCGACCGGATTGCATGTCGTACAGGGTTTCAATCGCGTACCAAGGCACTTGTTTGTCGTAGTAGTTTTCCGAGTGTGCCTCGGCAAAGCGCCACAGCTGGCCACGGCCGTCATAGTGGTCGATAACGGCGGCCTGCCAGGTGTCTTCGTCGATGAAGAAGTCACGCTTGGCGTAGATATGACGCTGACCTTCCTTGAGGGTGGCGGTCACGTGCCAGACGCGACGCAGCTCATGGCGGGTCAAGTCCTGGTTGATATGGCCAGCCTTGATGATGTCAGCGTACTTGAGCGTCGGATCGTCCAGCTTGTGGCTGTTGGAAGCGATGTACATTTCCTGCTTGCCGATCAGTTTCCAGTCATAGCGATCAGGCGCGCCGTTGTACATGTCCAGGTTGTCGGAAGTACGCAGACCATCCGACGCGGTGCCCGGCCCGTCATACGAAACCTGCGGCGCACGCCTTACACGGCGCTGACCGGCGTTATACAGCCATGCCGAGCGCGGTTCGGCGACCTGATCCAGGGTTTCATGCACCAGCAGCACACCGCCCGCCAGACGTGCTGGGGCGGTCACCTCCTGTTTGAAGTAGAACAGGATGTTGCCCGGGTTTTTCGGATCGAAATCCCTCATCTTGTCGCGAAACACGAATTGATCGGAGAAATACACCAGGCTGTACGAGCCATTGGGCTGTGGCGTGGCCTGGGTAACCAGACGCTTGACGCTGCCGCCCCGGTAACGGGTGATGTGGTTCCAGATAACCTCGACGCCACTGGCCGGGATCGGAAACGGGATGGCCGTATCGAAGTTTTCCAGACCGCTGCCGCCACCGACCAGTTTGGTGGTCGTCGCGTTCTTTTTGATGGCGGCAAACACTTCATCCGGCACGGTGGCACCGCGATGGGTCGGGTAGACCGGAATCCGGTAGCTGTCCGGATAACGTTTGAACATCGCGTACTGGCCCGGTGCGAGTTTGTCCTTGTACTGCTCTACATTGGCCGCGGTGATGGTAAACAACGGCTTTTCGCTGGCATACGGGTTGGCGAGGAACCCTTTGCTGTCCACCGCTCCGGCATTTTTCGGCAGCGGGCTCCAGGCAGGGATGGTGTTGGCCGCATTGCCAGCCTTTTCAGCGCCCATCGGCGTCAGCGAGGTACCCAGCTTTGCCGCTTCGGAGGCGGAGACCGCCGCCATCACGCTGGTCGCCAGCAACGACATGCCCAGAACCCCGGCTTGCAACAGACTTTTTGTTATTTTCATATTCATCGTCATCCTGAAAACCATGCTCTTAGAAGTTCATGCCAAAGCTGAGCGCCACGAAATCCCGGTCATCAACCGTGGTGTATTTGCCATCAAAGAAGTTGGTATAGGAAAGGTTCGCGGTGTAGGTGTTCTGGTACTCGGCATCGAGCCCCAGGCTGACGGCCTTGCGTCCCTCTTCGAAGTTGCCGCCAGGGCCCGGCGAATAGCCTTTGACGTCGTGCGACCAGGCCACGCTCGGCTTGAGGTTGACCCCGGCAAACACACTGTTGTAATCCCAGATGGCACGGGCGCGGTAGCCCCAGGAGTTGGCCGTGGTAAAGCCGTCGTCTTCGCAATAACGGGTCAGGTTGTTCTGCTCGGCACCGGTCAGCGTGCCTGCGTTGAGCGTCGCGCATTGGCCGCCAGGCAGCGGGCCAGGACCGTACACAGGGTCACGGCCGTAGCGAATTTTGGAAGTGCTTTCCAGGCCACCCACGTGGGTCCAGCCCACTTCACCGACCACCGTCAGACGCTCTGCGCCCATGACCTGGTCGAAGAACTGGGTGAACGTGGTTTGCAGTTGAGTGATTTCCTTGCGGCGATAACCGGGCTGATCAGTATTGGGCTGCCCGCTCAGCAGCGAAACGTTGGGGTTGAGCGGCGAAATACCCGAATACAGGATGTCGGTGGTGTTGACCTGAATCGGTGCATTCGGGCGGTAGCTGATCTCGCCGCTCCACGCGGTGCCGGTAGGCAAGGTGGTCGAGAAGCTCAGACCGTACAGACGGATGTCTTCCGGGTATTCGACGTAGTAACTGGAGTTGCCTGCCACGACAACCGGCAGTAGCGTGGGTGCGAGTCGCGTCGCCGTTGCTGCCGGTATACCGTTACGGACCAGCGAACCCACCAGGCCTTGAGGGCTGAACGAAGCAGCCGAGCCGCCGCGTCCGCTGAAGATCGGCGCACGGCTGTGGTAATTCATCATGTACGCACCGAACTCGGTATCCAGCGGCTCGAAGTTGTAACGCAAGGCAAAGCCGAACTGGCCACTGTCACGCGCATCGCGGTCAGGCCCACGGCGCACCACAGCGCCCTCATCCGGGTTACCGAACACTACGCCCTGCTGCGACAACGAGTTGAACACCGCGCCGCGTGCGCCTGCTGGCAAACCGGCAGCCGTCAGCGAACTGTTCAGGCCGCTGCGGCTGCGCAATACCGCGAGGTTGTTGTTGCAGCCATCGGCGATCACGTCCGGCTGCGAGAAGAAGGTGCCGCAGTTGTCGACGACAGTCTGGTCCCACTCCAGCTGGTAGAAGCCCTCGGCAGACAGGTTGTCGGTCAGGCTTTGCGACAGGTAGAACATGTTGACCGGAATCAGGCCTTCCTTGATTTCAGAGCCTGGACGCCGAAAGGCCGAGACATCGACCGGGTTGACGCTGTTGATGCCGCCCTGAATGAAGGTACTTTCACCCCAACTGATGACCTGCTTGCCGAAGCGCACGGCACCTGGCTGATCAGCGATCGAATAGTTGTGGTAGACAAACGCATCCAGCAACTGGAACCCGGACGACTTGGCGCCCTCTTTGCGGCCCGAGTCGCTGATGTCCTTGAACTCGCGGTTTTCATCCTTGAGCTCAAAGTCGTACCAGTATTTGCCACGCAGGAACACGCCGGTATCGCCGTACTTGAGTTCCAGGTCATGGATGCCCTTGAAAATCTTCGAAAACGTCTCCCCACGTTTGAAGTTCAAATGGCCGTCATCGGAGGTCTGCGACAGACCACGCCCGCCATTGTTGGCACCGATCAGGTTTTTATTGGGGTTTGCAGTCGACCAGCTGGCACCTACCGACAGCGATGAGTCGAAACTGCCTTCGATCTCACCGACGTTGAAGGTCACGCCAAAGGCCGGGCCGGCGAGCGAGGAAGCAAGGCTGACGGCCAGAGGCAGCCTGGCCCGACGCCAGAATGGGGGTGTGCTTGTCATCGACGCTACTCCTTGTGTTTTATTGTTATGGCAGTGGGAAAATCCAAAAACGACTCTGTCTTCGAATCACTACACACAGCCAGCTCCGCTCTTGCTCATTCCCTGTGCTGACTATAGCCAGCACGCCCTGACGCTAGATCCCTCTAAAGTGTGATTTGCAGGACCAACGCCTCTGGCCCGCCCGTTTCCGGAAGGCCGCTAAGAGGGTGTAGACA
>NZ_LJQT01000302.1:0-4809 GCF_001400515.1 Pseudomonas meliae
TGTCTACACCCTCTTAGGGGGTCATTTTTACAGTGGCGGTGACAACCAACCACGTTGCAGTCGATGTAGGCGTACTCAGGTTTCTCAGATGTGCCTTTGAGGGCCGCTACTGTTACAGCCATGAAAGGAGAGCCCTTACGAGGCTTCACTTCACGAATGCGGTTGAGATAGCCAATGCCGACGGTGTGCAGGTCGAAGTATTTGGTTTCGTTGGTAGAGTTGCTCATGATGTATCTCCAGTTTTGAGTGTTCAAAGCGGAGATACACTTCGCCCAGGGGGAAGGTATTCCCCGCATGGGTGGTAGAGCGAAATTTTACGACAATCAATGCATGAATCTGAATGCTGTAAGCATAATGCCTACGGCAGCAGTCAGCATGACAGCCATACGAATGGTGAGTTTCAGTTCGAGTCGGGACTCGAGCTTATCGATGTCGGCTTTGGTCGCGAGTTGCGTTTGCATATCCGACTCCAGAGCATCGACGACTGCAGCGGCGCGGTCTTCCGTCACATCGATTGAAATCAATGCTTGGTAAAGCGCAAGACTGCTTTTCATGAAGGTCTCCTGCTAAGCACGAGACCATCCCTTCGGGAAAGGTCCCGATGGGGGTGAGAATCATTATGCATCCATCAATCAGATAAACTGATCAACCGTTCGCGCTTCCGAATGCTTTGCGAACTGGGGGTTGGATTAATGCGTAAAACGTATCGTAGTCATGAAATCCAGACTACCTCGGGCATGTTGCTGACAACGTCAGCAGTACACGTCTTGAGAATCTGAATTTGCGGAGGGCTTGTCAAGCAGCATGTAGCGCAGGAGTCGCTTATTGTCTGTCAACGCCAACTTGGCAGCTCAAAGCCGCCAGCCGCCAGTTTGCCCAGGGAGGGGCAATTTTAGATTGGCGTTGGGCGGGCATTTTTACAGTGGCGGTGATGATTATTTACTGTGTGGACAGCAATGGCCTGACGAATCGGATGGCCTTGAGGTGAGAATGCTCGACAGATGTTGGTTCAACACGTCAGTGACGTGATTGTAGCGCACGTTTTATGTCAGGCCAGCTGGCATAAAGCCCTACGCCACCGACTGAGAAAAACATGAACATCAGAATCGCGATACCAGCCATTTCATGGCTCATATCATTCCTCCTTAGTCATGAAGATTCCGAGAAGCCACATTACAACCCCTACAATCATGGCGCAAGCAGATAGCAGGGAGAAGTTTGTAACGAAAATGCTGATCAGCGCAGCCGCAATCGCAGTCGAACCAATTTTACGCAGATCCTCGGCCACAGCCTTTTTCTGGATTGTTTTCATTGGAAATCCTTGTCGTGCCAGTCATCAGCTCCAATGCCTGTCTCGCTTTGAGCACAGTGGCCAAGAGGGTGATGACGAGAATCGTGCCGAGAGCTAGCACCTTTGCAGATGATGACTCTCAGCCGGTGTGTGATTTGATAAACGTGTGAAGTTTGCCACCTGTGAGCGTAAGCTCAGCGAGGATCCCTGGGCATTGATCGCACGCATTGCTTTATCGACATCACCCGACCCGTCGTCGTGGCTTGGGCCAGTAATCAAAAGGCACGCATTCGCGCACAAAGGGAGCCCGTTTTTTCACCGGCGGGCACCGGCAGCGAAAAGTGGCTACCTCGGAAGGTAACCTGGTCATCCTGCGTGCTGCGAGATGACCGGGTTACCTTCCGAAAAAGCGGGGGAGTTTAAAAAAAATGGGCCACAACACCAGTGTGACCCTGAGACGACTGTGCATCGAACCTTCCATGAACCCTATGTGCCTATGAACCCGCTTTCACGAGTTAGACGGCTGCGTGTCTGCTATTGAACAGGGAGACACAGGGAGAATTCACAACAAGATCTGTACGCCCCTCCCGATGCTTTGCGTACTTTGGGGTTGGAGAATGAAGGCAAGGCCGACTTCTCCAGGGTGTCACTGATGACCGTCAGTGACCAGCGGGGTGGAACAGTGAATGGAGCTATTGTGGCATAACATTTGTGGGGATGCTACACGCAGGCTGTCAGCCGCCTGATGCGGTTCTGGCCTGCGGCTTAGCTGATTTACTGGGGGACTTCTTTTTCTTTTGCTCAATATTCACGGTGCCCTTGCACTCCGGGTATCGAGTGCAAGCCCAAAACATGCCTGAAGAGCCTTTGCGCTGTGACATTTTCGCGCGGCAGAGCGGGCATTCGGGTCCCTCTGGCACGGTGATGGACAGCGTCGTCCCTTTGTACTGCTCTACCAGTCTGGTGATCCAGGTTGACTGTCGGGCAATAAAATCATCCAGTGTAAGGGTGCCTTGCTCGATCATGGTGAGCGCCTGCTCCCAGATCGCCGTGGTGCCGGGGTCGGCCACGGCAGGAGGGACTGCATCAATCAGTGAAAACGCTGCCTCAGAGGCCCTTATCGCACGACCTTTCTTGATGAGTGATCCTCGATCTATCAAGCCTTGGATAGTGGCTGCGCGAGTTGCTTCAGTCCCAATACCCGTCGTTTCCTTGAGTTTCTGAGCCAGACGCGGGTCTTTGACCAGCTTGGCGATGGTTTTCATCGCTTTGATCAACGTACCTTCGGTGTAGGGTTTTGGCGGTTCGGTTTTCTGCGCCTTCAACTGCAGGTCCTGGATGTCACATCGAGAGCCAGCCTGCAGCATTGGCAGGGTCTGTGACCGCCCCCCACTTTCGTCTACCTCTTCCTCGGATGAGCTCGAAAATAGAATTTTCCAGCCCTGCGCCACTATTCGCCTGCCCACCGCCTGGAGTGGAACTGCATTGGATTGGAAAGTCGCCACGGTGCGGTCATATTCATGGGTAGGCATGAACTGCGCAAGAAAGTGAGCGCGGATCAACTCATAGACCTTGCGCTCCTTCTCAGACATTGCCGACAGGTTTGCAGGTTCAAGCGTCGGGATGATCCCGTGGTGAGGGCCGGTGATTTTTTTGTCGTTCCATGCACGCGACCGTTGCTGAGGGTCAATCAGTCGCAGTGTCTCGTCGATGGCGGGATCAGTGCGCTTTAGAGCATCAAGAACCATGGGGACTTCATCCAGCATGCTCTCTGGCAGATAACCGCAGTCAGTTCTGGGATAGGTTGTCGCTTTGTGGGTCTCATAGAGCGCCTGTGCGACGTCGAGCGTCTCTTGAACCCCGAGCCCGAATTTCGCCGAGCACACCTCCTGCAGGGTGCTCAGATCGAAAGGGAGGGGAGCGACATCCCGACCACGCTCGATCTCCACAGAGATAGCCGTAGCCTTCTGGCTATTTTTCAGCGCATTGAGTGCGGCAGCCGCTGCGCTCTGATCGAGGCAGCGGCCATCTTCGTCGGTGACTGATTCATCGGCGACCCATTTAGCCAGAAACGAGTGCCCGGCAGTGCAGAGCTGAACATCAAGGTTCCAGAACGGCTGGGGGATGAAGTTTGCAATTTCCCGGTCCCGGTCGACCACCAAGCGAAGGGTCGGTGTTTGAACACGGCCGACGGACAGCACGCCGGTGTACCCGGCCTGTCGTCCGAGCAGGGTAAACAGCCGTGAAAAGTTCATGCCGATCAGCCAGTCCGCCCTGGAGCGTGCGAGCGCTGATAGGTATAGCGGATAGGTTTCCGCACCCTGTTTGACGCTGTTGAGCGCCTGGCGAATGGAGGCCTCATTCAGGGCCGAAAGCCACAGCCTCTGAATCGGCCCACGGTACCCACAATACTCGATCAGCTCGCGCGCGATCATCTCACCTTCGCGGTCAGCATCGGTCGCGATCACTAGTTCTGTTGCTTCTTTGAGCAACTGCTTCACGACCTTGAACTGGCTGGCGGTCTTCGGTTTGACGATGACTTTCCACTGTGCAGGTAGAATGGGAAGCGTATCCAGGCTCCAGTTTTTCAGGTGATCGCCGTAGGCATCCGGCGCAGCAGTTTCCAGCAAGTGGCCAATGCCCCACGTGACGACAACGCCAGGCCCCTTGATACAGCCGTTGCCTCGTGTTTTAGCGCCGAGGACAGCGGCAATGTCCTTACCCTGGCTTGGCTTCTCGCACAGATACAAACGCATAAAGGCTCCAATGATATTTCTCGCGTCCTCAGAGCTTGCTGTCTGGGGAGGGAGTGAGAGGGTCGCCGGAGGATTCAATGCCGATGGCCAATGCCCAGCGGCCACGGACGATGAGGTGCTGTCTACCGGCGTGTTCCAGCGTTGGACGATGGGTCAGTTTGAATCGGTGCTGTGGGCTTTGGTGTATCCGGAAGTTGGTAACCAGGGCGCAGTACGAAACAGACATCGCGCGTAACCTCATTGACTTTGACCTGCCATGCGGGACCTGCGAGCACCTGCAGAGTGTTGCGCAGACTCATGGGGCCGAGCTTGTACTGGGCCGAAGGAAGGGGGCGCGTGAACAGGATGTTTACGTGATCCGTGGTCGGTGGGCACAAGGCATAGCCCGAGCGACTGAGAACATACTGCATCGCATCCTGGACGGACGGGTCTGACATCGATGATCTGGGCCATTAGGTCGCGTTGTTCGGCTTCTGGAGCAGTATTCACCAGGGCGTATCGACCGTAACGAACCATGGGCTCCTGACCGGGCTTCGCGCCATTTGAATACAGGTCTGGCGAGAGCAGCTCAGGATTCTGGCTGCTGTCGTAAGCTGGTCCAACCGGTTTGTCTGCTACAGACGTGCATCCGGCGAATATCGCGAGTATGGAAAGTGTGGAAAGCTGCCTGATCATGTGTGCCTTGACCCCATTTCTTGATGGTGGCCAAGGTGCCAGCGCTTCAATTACAAAGCACTGCTAAACCCTAAGAGGGTGTAGACA
>NZ_LJQT01000026.1:0-12973 GCF_001400515.1 Pseudomonas meliae
GAAACCCGGGGCGGTTCAGGCTGTGAAAATTTGCAGGGTTGGCCGCTAGCGCTTATATCCGCCCCTCAAACGGCCAGCCGATGCGCTTTCCAAGCATCACCGTCCTCGCTTTGCGAGCCTGTCCACAGCAGCTGCTTTTCCGGCGCACTAAACATCGAACGCAGGTTTTTTTCGATGGTGTTGCACAAGTCTTCCATGCGAATCTGGTGCTGACTGCTGCCGAAGGGCGCTTGCAGGTCGGTGCCGATACGGTCCATTGCTAGTAGGAGGCAGCCGACTACTGTGGATATCGCCGGGGTGAACCAGCCCAGGGTGGTTACCATGCTCAGTGGCATGATGACGCAGAACAAGGTGCTGAACAGCTTCGGAAAATAGACGTACGGGTAGGGCAGAGGTGTGTTGGCGATGCGTTCCATGCCGCCCTGGCAGTTGGACAGTTCGACCATGGTCGACTCCAGTCGTGCCAGACGAATGCTGTCGATGCGTCCCGCTGCAAACTCTTCGGAGATGATGGCTGCCGAGCCGTTCAGAATGTCATTGGGAAAGTTATTGCTATCAGAGGCCCGACGAATTTCGGCGTCCGACAACAGTCCGTCGAGTTTTGCGGTGCCGACATCGCCTTTGAGATGGGCCCGCAGTGCCCGCAGGTAGGCCACGTGGCGATGAAACAGCACTTCTTTCACCGGGTTGTTGCGATCATCGGTATTACCTTCAATCAGTGTAATCACCTGGCGGCCATAGCTGCGTGAGCTATTGACCATCGCGCCCCACAACGTACGCGCTTCCCACCAGCGGTTGTAGGCACTTGTGTTGCGAAAGCTGATCAGCACGATCAATGCCGAGCAAAGCAGCGTGAGAGGCATCAGCGGGAAATCGATGCCCTTGCCTTCGATCAGCATGACATCCATCGTCACAGCCAGGTCCCAGAGCAGAAGCCAGAACAGCGACCAGCCAACATAGGTCACTGTTCTGCTGATGCACCGCCATTTTTTTTCGAAAAGACCCGTCATTACGGCACTCCCTTGCTGGGTTGGAAAAAGGCTGTGCATGTTCATTGAACACGCTATGCCGCGAACTTACGCCGCTTGCCTTAAAGCCCGCTTAATTTCCAGGTGCGTAATCTTCAACACGGTTTGCTGTGCTGTTTCGGCTGGAGCCTTTGAGTTCGGCATGCACAGGTCATGCACTGGAACCGTCAACGCATCCGGGACCACACAGCCTTTGTCGATCCTGTTCAATTGGCGGGTAGCCGGACGTTTCGCTGTTTCTGGCGTTGTTTGATCGACACTTCGCTGCATTGCTTTCGCGCAACTACTCGTTCCGGACAAGCCCGCCTCAGCGTTTTGCTGTTCAAACTCCGTAGACCGAGAGGGAATTTCCATGCACATCAACCGATCCGCCCCACAACCGCCCGGTATTGAGATGGAGAGCTTTCGAATCGCGTCTGACGCGCCTCTTGCTTCCAGTTCTGTGCGGTCCGTCAGCTCCGGTGCGCAGGACAATCTGCATGCGATTACTGATTACCTGAAGGATCATGTGTTCGCTGCACACAAATTGCCGTTGACCGACTCATTGGAGGACCACGCTGCCATTCATGCTCATAACGAGCAGATCGATGCGCTGATCGATGCGCGCGCCAGGCGTTTGAGCGAGCAGGGCGAAACCCGTGCAAGCATCGGAGAAACATTTGCCAAGGCGGAAAAGTTCGACCGATTGGCGACTACGGCATCAAGCGCGTTACGGGCCACGCCATTTGCCGCGGCTTCGGTGCTTCAGTACATGCAACCGGCGATTAACAAGGGCGATTGGCTACCTGCTCCACTCAAGCCGCTAACCCCGTTTATTTCCGGGGCGCTGTCGGGAGCGATGGACCAGGTGGGCACCAAGATGATGATCGCGCGACGGGTGATCTGCATTATCTGAGCACCTCGCCGGACAGGCTCCATGATGCGATGGCTACTTCCGTGAAACGCCACTCGCCAGGGCTTGGCAGGCAGGTTGTGGACATGGGGATTGCGGTGCAAACGTACTCGGCGCGCAACGCAGTACGCACGGTATTGGCGCCGGCACTGGCGTCCAGACCAGCAGTCCAGAGTGCTGTTGACATCAGCGTGTCGGCGGCGGGTGGTCTGGCTGCCAACGCAGGCTTTGGCAACCGCATGCTCAGTGTGCAGTCGCGCGATCACCTGCGTGGTGGTGCATTCGTGCTCGGCCTGAAGGATAAAGAGCCCAAGGCTGACCTGAATGAAGAAACCGACTGGCTCGATGCTTACAACGCGATCAAGTCGGCCAGCTACTCAGGTGCGGCGCTTAACGCTGGCAAGCGGATGGCCGGCCTGCCACTGGACATCGCGACTGACGGGCTCAAGGCGGTGAGAAGTCTGGTCTCGGCAACCGGTCTGGTACAAAACGGTGTTGCCTTGGCGGGCGGTTTCGCAGGGGTAGGCAAGTTGCAGGAGATGGCGACGAAAAACATTACCCATCCGGCGACCAGTGCTGCGGTCAGTCAGTTGACCAACCTGGCGGGTTCGGCAGGCGTTTTCGCAGGCTGGACCACCGCTGCACTGGAGACTGACCCTGCGGTTAAAAAAGCCGAGTCGTTCATACAGGACACGGTGAAGTCGACTGCGTCCAGTACGACAGATTATGTCGCCGACCAGACCGTAAAACTGGCGAAAACCGTCAAAGACAAAGGCGGGGAAGCGCTCGTCAATACCGGTGCCAGCTTGCGCAACACGGTCAATAACCTGCGTCATCGTCCCGCTCGTGAAGCGGATATCGAAGAGGGTGGTATTGCGGCTTCTCCAAGTGAAACACCGTTTCAGCCTGGGCGGTCGTAAGCAAACTGTAAGTTGCAATTAGACGGTAAAAAGGGGTGGGCTCAACGAGTGAGGCCACCCCTTTTTTCCAGCTGTCCGGTTGGGATTCAAAGCTCTGTGTGTTGGGTCGAGGCCTTGGTTTTATCATAGGCATGTTTGACATCGGTCATGGCGATGTTGCTGGTCTCCAGCTGCAGGTCTTCGCTGTCGCTTTTTACCAGTGCGAACTTGCCGTGATTAGCGTCTACACCGTCCAGCTTGATATTCATGTCATCAAACTGCTTTTCACCATTGGTGCGAACCAGCGTTCCGAAATTGTTGGCTTCGAAACCAGTGATGTTCAAATGAGTGTTCGCGTTAAGTTGGACAACCTTATCGTCTGCGTTTTCAGCACTGCTGTTTTTGATTTGCAGATTGGTCACCTTTGCGCCTCCCTCGCCCTTGACGGTGATCATGTCCTCCCCGACGTTTTCGGCGTGCACGTTATCGATGGTGACTTGCTGGGCGTCCTTGGCTTTCACGTGTATGCCATCCACTTCGTTCTCACCCAGGTTAGCGTTTTTCAAGGTGGCGCCTTCTGCCAGTTCGAACAAAGGCTTCTGGTTTTCGCTCTGGTCTCCGTTACCCATCGACTTGTCGGCGGTGAAGGTTGCGCCGTGTGCGTCATAGACTGTGTTGGCAGCGACTTTGATGGTGTCTTTCACCACAATGACCTTGCCTGCCTGGTCGTTGGCGCCCGCTGTATCCGAAACCGGACCCGTGCCTGAGGTATGGTTGGGGTTGGCCAGTTGCGGTGTGATTTGCGGTGTTACGCCACCATCGTTCTCGCTGCTGCCTTCGACAGAAGGCGTGTTGCCACCTGTTGCAGTGGGTGCAGGGCTATCGCCGCCGTCACCGCCTGTTGCAGTCGGCGTATCGCCACCGCCATCGCCCGTTGCGGCTAGCGTACTGCCGTCACCGCTGTCCCCGCTATCGGTTGAAGGCGTACCGAGCCCGCCATTGTTCTGAAAAGGGTCCTGCCACTCGCTCGAGTCCTGATCTGTGTCCTGTTTTTTATTAAGGTTCATGAGCATCTGCAGCAGTGAAACAATCAATGCACTGAACAGCTTGATGAGGTTGGACTCGGGGTTTGCTGTGTTGTTGGCATCCTGCGGGCTCTGCACGCTGTTGTCAGGTTGCCCGAAACTGACGTTTTTCGGTGCGGCGCTGTTGAACAGCATGGCACCAGCGTCTACGGCCTGTGGGGCGTTCTCATCGTGGAATGTGTTTGTCTGCGGGCTTTTTTCACTCAGCGCCGAGAAGTCCAGCGCGGCTGACGTGGGTTGGTAGGGTGTGGGGGTGATACCGATGCTCATGATGTTTTACCTCGATGGGGTGGACATATGAACCAGCGTCGTCTTCCGGATTTACCAGCGTCGGTCGCCGTGTCCCTGTCAGTTCTATAGGTCGACGAGGAATTCGCCAGATGTCGCTCGAAGTGAGTGGCAAAGCGAGGTGAGCGGTTCCCGTTTCGCCGCTATTGATGGCGATGTTTTCAATACGCCATCCCTGGTGCGCTTGACGAGCACACGGAACCAAAACGCCTTTACATTCGACTCAGTGCGGAACACACCGACAGAGAAACGGTGTGGTCTCATATCGCACTCAGAGGCCGTGAAATGAACAATAATGACTCGTACCACACCCTGATAAATGAAATCTGCGCGCTCAGCCTTATTTCCACGCCTGAACGTTTTTACGAGTCTGCCAATTTCAAAATCAGCGAAGTGGACTTCACACTTCAGTATCAGGATCGCGATGAGGGCCGTGCTGTTTTGATTTACGGCGACATGGGAGCGTTGCCGACACGCAATCGTGACGCTGCATTGCTGGCGTTGATGGACATTAATTTTCATATGTTCTCGGGTGCCCATAGCCCGGTTTTCTCCTGGAATGCTCAGACCAGTCGGGTATTGCTTATGGGTTCCGTGAGCCTGGAGCGAGCCTCTGCCGAAGGCGTGCTGCTGTTGATGAAGTCGTTCGCTGATTTGGCGAACGAGTGGCGCGAGCATGGGTTCATCGGGCGGGTCAAAACAGCAGGTGCCCCGGTTGAGCAGCCTGTTGCCACGGCAGCCAAACGCGAGAGCCTGTCGGCCTCAGGGAGGTTTCAATGAACACTCCGCGAATCGGTGGATCGGGCGGCATCGAGCTGGCCCGGATAAACCAGCAGCACGATGCTATTTCCGCCCAGACCGCTCACCCGAATGCAGTGACGCCAGGCATGAATCCGCCGCTGACTCCCATCAGGCAAGGCCGCACGCAGCAGAAAGCTCGGCTACCGGTGCCGCGCGGCTGAATGTTGCGGCGCGACACACGCAGCTTTTGCAGGCCTTCAAGGCTGAGCCTGCGACGGCTCCGGTCAGCGGCGCGCCGATGATCAGCTCGCGTGCCGCGTTATTGATTGGCAGCTTGCTGCAAGCTGAAAAGCTGCCTTTTGAAGTCATGGCCGAGTGTCTCTCCCCTGAGCGCTATCAACTGAAGCAGTTTCATGGTTCGGACTTGCAACAACTGCTGGACAAGTTTACCCAGCCGGGTCAGGCCCCCGACAAAGCCGAAGTCGGTCAACTGATCAAGGGCTTCGCGCAATCGGTCGCCGATCAACTGGAGCACTTTCAGTTGATGCATGACGCTACGCCCACCAGGACAGGCCCGCATGCCAACGAGGATCGGGCGACTCTTGCCGTCAGTCAGACAGCCATTGGCGAGTACGCCGGTCGTGCGAGCAAGGCAATCGGCGAAGGGCTGAGCAAAGGCATCGTGTCGCTGGATGATCACATCGCTGCACTGGATGTGAGCCTGCAAAGTGCCGAAGAGGGCGCCAAGGACGCTTTGCACGCTAACAGACAGGCGCTGGTTGATGCGAAAACCACTCTGGTCGGCCTGCACGCCGATTTCGTCAAGTCGCCAGAGGCCAAACGCCTTGCTTCGGTCGCCGCACATACACAACTGGACACCGTCGTCAGTGATCTTGTCACTGCCCGCAACTCGGTTGGCGGCTGGAAAGGTGCCGGGCCGATTGTTGCGGCTGCGGTTCCGCAGTTCATGTCGTCAATGACGCACCTGGGTTATGTGCGTTTGTCTACCAGTGACAAGCTGCGAGAGGAGGTGCCTGAGACCAGCAGCGACGCCAGCATGCTCAAGGCGGCGATAAGGCATTGCCCACGAGACAGTCAACAGCGTAGTGAAACTGGTGTTTCAGGCTGCCTTGCAGAAGACTGGCCTGAACGAGCGCTTGAACATGGTGCCACTCAAGGCTATCGATACCAATTCGGTGATTCCTGACCCCTTCGAACTGAAAAGCGAGCACGGTGAGCTGATCAGAAAAACGCCCGAGGAAATCGCTCAGGACAAGGCTTTCGTCAAGGGCGAACGCGCGGTGCTGAACCAGAAGAAGGTCCAGGGTTCGTCCACCCATCCGGTGGGTGAACTGATGGCTTACAGTGCCTTTGGTGGTTCACAGGCCGTGCGCCAGATGCTCAACGATTTACACCAGATCAATGGTCAGACGCTGAGTGCAAGAGCCTTGGCATCCGGCTTTGGCGGGGCGGTGTCTGCCAGTTCGCAAACGCTTTTGCAGTTGAAGTCGACGTATGTCGATCCCGCAGAGCGCAAAATTCCGGTAGTCACGCCAGACCGAGCCGAGACAGAGCTGAAAAAGGACCTGGCCAAAGGTATGGACCTGCGCGAAGCCTCGGTACGTACCACGTTCTACAGCAAGGCAATATCGGGTATTCAGAGCTCGGCGCTGACCTCGGCACTGCCGCCCGTGACAGCCCAGCCGGAAGGCGCGCGGGGTACGCTCAGTGTGGGGAATATCCTGCGCAATATGGCTCTGGCCGCAACGGGCTCGATTTCCTATCTGTCCACGCTTTACGCCAACCAGTCTGTCACCGCCGAAGCCAAGGCGTTGAAGGATGCGGGGATGGGAGGCGCAACGCCGATGCTGGATCGTACCGAAACAGCCTTGAACAACATCCGCTACCCGAACAGGGCATCGCTGCCACATACCCTCCAGCCGAGCACGTTGAGCGGTATTCCAAGGGCTATGGAAAGCGCTTATCACATGGGCCGAGGCGCGTTGCAGCTGCCAACCCAGATCGCCGTGGACACGGTTCGAGTGTTGGCAGACGGTGCGCTGAACGGCGTGTCGTCAGCACGCGCTGCGCTTACGCCAGCAAAACCGCCTGAAGCTCGCGGTCCGTCGACGAGCTCCGGAACACGGCCCCAACGCCGCCATCCAGCCCCACAGTGCAGCGGCCGGCACCCTCCGTTCCGTTTGACGACGAGCAGTTGCGGGCGCTCGAAGAAGGCTTGCTCGCTCCGCGTTGATTCCAACGCCGGGCACAGTCCGTACCTGTCTGCTGTCCGGCTGATTCAGACTGCTTTAACTTTAAAGGACTATAACGATGAGAAACCCGACACCCGATTTTGCCCGCTTCATCAACGCTCTGGGCGTCCAACTCGGTACATCACTGGCCTTGCAGAATGGCGTATGCGCCCTTTACGACGGCCAGAACAACGAAGCGGCGGTCATCGAATTGCCCGAGCACAGCGAAATGGTCGTCTTTCATTGCCGAGTAGGCCGTTGTCCGGAGCGTTCCACTGATCTACAGCGCCTGTTGAGCCTGAACTTCGACGTCGCCCGTTTGCACGGTTGCTGGTTTGCTGTCGATCAGGGCGATGTACGTCTATGCGCCCAGCGTGAACTGGCATCGCTCGATGAGCCGGCGTTCTGCGACGTGACTCGCGGCTTCATTTCCCAGGCTCGTGAGGCTCGCGCATTTCTACAGGCTTGAATAAAAAAGCGCCGCGTAAAAGCGGCGCTTTTTTCACTGTTTGCGTTTTCAGCTTTTCAGTTCAAACCCTTCTTGCTTCAACTTGCTCGCCGCTTCCTTGAGCGACGCCGATGGCCGCGACAACTCGCCGTCAAAGGTGTAACCAATCGGTTTGTCCTGGTCTGCGCCATAAATGAAGTTGATGCGCCCCAGCGTTTTAGTGACGCTCATATTCGCTCCGCTGTTATAGCTGACCAAGGGGGTGGGTGAGGTGAAGTTTTCAGCCTGAGTCGCGGTGTGGAATACCACCAGGCGCTTGATGCGCATCTGGTTGCGGTCTCCCAGAAGGGCGGAGAGGTCGCTTTGGGTCATGGTGCCGTCCAGGCTACCTTCGTCGATTTTATCGACCAGCGAGTCCTTCGGTTCCAGCCGTACGCGCGCCAGTGTCCCTATGCTGCCCTCCATGTCCTTGAGCATGGCGCGGAGTTTCGGGTCCTGGCGCATGAACTCGGCAACCCTGGCCGCATTGCCGGGGGCGCTCGCTTCACGCACTGAGCCCATGATTTTGGTGAGTATGCTTTCACTGCTCAGGCCGGAGAGGTTGGTTTTGCTGGTCTCAAAACGTGCGTTATCCATCACGCTGTGCTTATTGACTGATGCCCGATGCTCGACCGCCCCGCGTTTCAGACCACGAAGCGCTTTGTACTGCTTGTCGTTCTGCCATTGAGTGTCGGCAAACAGTTCTTCAAGGCCGTCGAGGTGCGCCTGAATAACCTCATCCGGTTTCTTGCCTGCGTAACGCGCATTCAGCGGGTAGGCCAGTTCGGCCAGTTTTGCTTTGGTCGTGCTGTCCTTGAATGCCTCGCCGAGGCTTTTAGACAGCTTGCCCAAACCTTCGGTGGTTATCGGCTTGGCGACGTTATAGCGAAACTTGACCCGTTTGACAGTCCTGTTCTCTACGCTGAAATTGACCGCTACTCCCAGATTGTTGGCGGCTGACTGTGACGTGGGCGTCGGTCCCGGGGCGGAGGCCGGTGTGCCCGTGGGGGCCGTGTGGGTGCAGCCGATCTGCCCGCGAAGCTGCCCGCCAAGCGTTGCGTTGTTGAGAAAACGCGGGCGGTTCTTGCCGCCTTCGCGCAACTCGGTCTTGTCGTTTTTCTGGGTCAACGAGTAATCGGTGTAGGTCATCAGGTTAACGGTGATGTTCGCCGCGAATCCGCCGCGTACCACCGCAGAGAACGAATTGCTATTGGGATCGGCATCCGGGTCTCTGTCTTCGGTCAGGTTTATCCCAGAGCGTAGATCGGCAGTTCCGCCCGTCGTAAGGTCGAAGTTGAATCGCCGAGCCTGGTAGGTCTCATGGTCTACTGCTTTTTTAAGCACCTGCAATGGATTCAGCTTGCCTTCAAACAGGTCGTCGACGAATGCGTCGATGTCTTCATCCGGAACATTGAAGACCACGCCGGCACGTTGGCTGGCAGCGACGGTGGCTGTCACGTCCACGCCCAGGCGAAAGTTGGGGGGCAATGTGCGGTTGTTACCGACGTCGACACTACGAGCAGGATGGTTTTCGTCAAAAAAGCCCGGCCAGTAGTCTTTGCCGGCACCGAAGCCACCGCTTACGTTTCCCGCACCTTCGCTGATCAGGTACAGGGTAACGCCGCCCTCGCAACGCTCGGCATTGAGTATGTAGTTACGGTTGCCGGTGGTACCTGCCGTTGGCCATATTCCTGTGGCCTTGTCGGCAAGAATGATGAACGGGGTGGTAAGGTTCAGTCCGTAACTGCGTTGCAGCCCGATTTCATCGTCGCCATGCTCCAGTTGCTTGAGCATGCTTTTGAATTTCCCGGCCAGTTCCGCCTGGTCCTTGCTGCCTGTGGCTGCGCGCATGTTGACGCTCACCGCATGATCAGCTTTTTTGAATGACTTGAGGAATGTCTTGACCGCTTCATAACCGCTTTCCAGCGCTTTGTTATCGGTAAAGCCCATGTCTGTAACTACCTTGACCGGGTTTTCGCCGTAAGTCACATCACGCAGCGTCGCCAGTTTGTTTTGTAACGGATCTATGTCGGCTTGCGGCGGTAGCTGTTCGACCTCGTCGAGCAGCGCGCCGAGGCTTTTCAGCGTGACCAGATCCAGCGCCAGACGCGCTTTACTCAGGCCATGCTCCTCACTGGCATCGCGGCGCTGCCCCAAGGGTACATCGGCTTTCTGGTGGCTGAGTTTCAGCCCTTGATACTTCAGCGTGCCGAGTAACTTTTTGGTGGGGTTTTCAGCAGACGGAGCAACTTGAGTCAAGGCGTCCTGAAGCTCCTTGACCAGGTCATGTCCAGAGCTTTTGAAGTTGAGCTTTGTGCCCAGCTCAGCAAGTTTCTTGCCGAACTGGGTGCGCACCGACGGCTTGGCCAACTCACCGTGCTGGTTAAGAATGCCATCTTGTTGCCTGAGGTTTTTCACCTTGCCATAGCTTTGGCCGATAGACATCAGCGCCGTATAGCTGTGATTTTCCAGCTCTTCGCGCAGGGTTTCCAGTTCCTTGACCAACGTAGCGCCTTGAGGCCCCAGTTTTGATTCCAGTGCGGCAATGCGCGCTTTCAAATCCTTGCCCGGGGCTGGCGGCCTGCCGCCGGACTCATTGATCAGCTCCAACTGCTTGAACAGCATGGACTCGGTTTCATAAACCTCATTCAGACCCAGACGACCGTGGTGGCGATGTTGAATACTGTTGCCAACGTTCTTCATCCAGCGGGGCACTTCTGCGGTGTTTTTGTAGACGTTGGCGCGCATGAATTCGCGGGTGCTGGCTTTTTTGGATTTCTCCACACCGCTGCGCCCGAATGCATTGATGTCCATTCTGAGCGTCAGCCCGGTTTTTGGAATTCGCCAGGTCTTGTTCGATCCCGTGATTCGCGAGTGCACATCATTCAAACCGTTTTCTTCTACCGGGCGCTGCTCGAAAGCTTGCCATTTGCCTGCACTGAGCCGCATCAGACCCTGGCCCTCGGCGTCTTCGACCTGGGCGCTGAGCACGTTGTCGTCATTGGCGAAAAGTGCCTTGACCGGCTGACCCCCAGGTAGGGCAACCGGCGTCCAGCGGGCGCGCATCTGATCCCCCAGCTTTGTCGATTGCCAAGCTTCCTTGGGCAGGCAATAAAGCCCGCCGGTACTGGTGAGCGCATGAAGGTTCTGTTTTTCATCCAGAGCAAGGCTCTTGATATCGCCTTCCAGGCCGGGGATATCGAGAGTGACGGGTTTGTGATCCTTGCTGTGGGCGGTCAGCTTGTTCTGGTCATCAAGGGCGACGAAGCTTTTGTTGCTGACCATTGCAAAGGCTGTGATCACCCGGTCGTCGAGGCCTTCGATTTCCTTGCCCATCTCGACTGTTGTCGAGCGCGCGGTCTGGGCCAGCGCTGTGTTGTGGTCAAAGGCCATGTTGGGGTGTTCAGGAGTCACCTTGAGCGCGTGCAGTTTGCCGCCCTTGAGCACATAGGCGTTACTGTCGGCGCCGCGTTGCAGGCGGTCAATATCTTTTATACCGGCGTCTTTCCAGCATTCGGGCGTCGCATCCCAGCGCTGAATGCGTCCTTCGCTCAGGCCAACCAGACCCGCACGATCAAGGTTGAGCCGGTCAGCGGCGGTGGGCGCCGGGGGCATGGTCAGCCCGCGATTGTTGCTCAGTACCAGAGCATTGGTCAGGTTCCAGCCGCTTTCCAGTTTTGAATCCTGCTCATTGAGTGCGTGGGAGTGAATCTCGCCCTGGCGGTTTTTGATCAATGCATGCACACGGCCGTCATCCCCGTTGATGAATCCGGTGACGCTGTCGTGGCCACCCAGCGGCAGGCCTGCCAGTTGAAAGTTTGCCTGATCGGGCGTCAGCTTCAATTGCGGATCATTGCTTTCAAATGCACTACGGTCCGCGCTGTAAAGTCTGCCTTGGGTGTCTGCTATGAACAGCTTGTTGTCGCTCAGGCCGACCGCAGCCGCTTGCGCCTTGCCGCCGTCGAGTTCGAGCGCTTTTGTTTTCTTCTCGGTCAGATCGCCAATCACCGGGCTCATGTCTGTGAGCAGGATCGCCTGAGTCTCCTTGCCGCTGAGCAATGCCGCTCTGTTGTCCGGTGCCACCGAAAATGACTGCAGATCCTTGACTTCGATGTGCGGCATGAAAGGGCTCGTGAGGTCGACTACCACATCGTCGCTTTTCGCATAGACCGAGCCGTTGCCGCCTGTGGCCAGACTATTGAAAGCAATGTCCTCCGTGCCTTCAGGCGCTTTCCAGCGAGCACTGAGCGGGTCGAACTGATAGAGCCGGTCTTCATGCACACGCATACGCTCGCCGTCGTGCCTGAGAAGCACGCCGGTGATGTGAGCGATGTGCGCCTTGCCGGGCAACTCTTGAGTCTTGCGTCCGCTGGCGGTGTCGATGTGAATGTTGCCGTCTTCACGCTCCAGTTTCACCGCTGGCGGTTTCTTTCCTTCTATATGCAGTGCTTCTTTGCTGCTGCGGATCAAGGCTAGCGAACTGTCGTCCTGCGCCAGGTGCAGCAGGTGCCCGTTGGCCTGTAGCAACTGATGGCCGTGCACGCCGTCTTTGCTTTGATGGGCCAGGTAGGTTTGCATGGGGGTGGCGAGAATGGAATCCAGCAATGGGGCCAGGCCGGGAGTATTGAACGTGGAGAAGTCAGGCTTTCCCTTGGCGTCCAGTTGAATGCTGCCTTGTGGCTCTGAGTTGCGAACCAGTTTTTCGTCTTTCAGCTCGAAACGGCCTCCGTTGCTGCGCGTCATCATCGATTGCCGAGAACTCTGGAGCGTCGCCGGCTCGTCCGGGTCTTGGGCTTTGGTGCCGGAAGTGCTGGCGCCGCTATGCCCCGCACGCGTCACTGGCTGGCGCGTATCGTCCAGGTCATCAAGACTATTGCTCGATAACTGAGATACAGGCGCTTTGTCTTTGGCTGTCTTCGAATTTGAAGTGGGCTGTGTAGGCTTGACGTTTTTTACGGTGGGAGGCGTGGCCGCTTTCTGCTGCGGTGCCTTGGATTTCTGGAACAGTTTGCTGACGTTCTTCAGCGCTCGCTTGCCGACACTGCTCAGTGAGTGCGAGGAGCGTTGTTTGGGTTGTTCGATTTTTTGCTGTAGATCCGTTGCAGCGTTCGTGTTTGCCGGGACTGGCGGCTGAATGATGTTCCCGGTGTTGCGGTGGATCGATGATGAATGCACGGTGAATCTCCCTCTCCATGTGCCACTGATGACAGCCTGATGCAAAGCTTGGAAATTCATTCATTGGCTGAGTGGCACCTGATAATGAAGGGTTCCATCGCAAATACTTAGGATTCTCCGATCAAG
>NZ_LJQT01000080.1:0-29335 GCF_001400515.1 Pseudomonas meliae
AAACCCGGGGCGGTTCAGCTGGCGGAATTTCTGGGGCGCGCGTTGAGCTGGGGTAACGGTGTCGATGCTGTGGTCAGCGGCGATTCACGCAGGGAGCAGCGGCAGTACGCGACGTGGATCATGCGTCTGGCCCAGCGCACCGGGCAATACACGGGCAGTTGGGGCAACCAGACGCTGACTGGCGTACTCAAGGTCATCGACACGATCGGCCAGGCGTATTACCACGAACTGTACGGGGACGGCGAAGACAGCCCGCGGGCAAACCGATCCATAGCGGTCCCTGAAAAAGCCAACGCGCCAGCCTTTATCACCATCGCCGATCTGGTCAGTTGCAAGGCAGACGAGCACTGGAACCTGCTGACTGAATTCCTTGATTTCCGCTTCGATGATCTGTCGTTCAGCTTCAGTGAGTCCGATTGCGCCAACCCTTTGCTGATGGCTCATATGCGGGGCCTGACTGCGCAGTACCTGCAAGAGCGAAATTATGCCGACGGGATAGCCGAATACCTTGAGCTGGCAACATCGCTGATGCGCAGAAAGCAGATGCCGCCACGATTGATTGATCAGGCGCTCAGCGCTTATGCCGGGCGGGCGCGAATCGAGACGCGTCGCGAGCTGGCCTCAGGCTTCGCTCAGGAGGGGTTTGGCCTGAACGAGACTCAACTGGTCTGCATGCTGTTCTCGCCATTCGTCAATCAGGGCGATGGCCTTGAATCATTTCTGCGCCGCTGCCATCCCGGCATGCTGGTGGCACTGCCGGATCTGCACAAGGTGCTCTCGGGCTCGACGGCCCCGGATCAAGTGATGCAGTGGCTGGTGGATATCAGCGGTCTGAGCCTCCAATCGCTGCAAAACCTTTACGGCAAACAACGGGTGAACTTCGATGACCCGCATTCGATCATCGCCAGAATTCGCGCTGCCGATCCTGACAAACGCCGAATCATGACCGTTGACCCGGCGACCGGTCAGGCAGTGGTCGAGATGCTTTCCGGGCGCTGAACCGGTTTCGGATCATGGCTGCTGTCGGCAACCGGCATCAGTCATGTCGCGACTTTCTAAAGCCTGGTCTGGCTGAGCGGCGGATACCTGGATGAAAAACAACACGGATTTCGCCTATCAGGCGGTTTACCGCTACCTCGTGCGGCTGGTCGACCAGCAGCAAGGCGAGCTGGCGCTGAAGATGCCGTCACTGCGACAGCTGGCACAGCGACTGAGCGTATCGATATCCACGGTGCAAAGTGCCTATTCGCTGCTGGAGAAGGAAGGGCGCGTTTATTCGCTTCCCAAGTCCGGCTATTACTCGGCACCGTGCAGCGGGAACAGGGCGGGGCGGGCATGTTCTGACAGCGATGGCGATCTGTTACACGTACTGTGCGATAACGCCAGTCGTCCGGGCATGTCGCTGCTGGGTTGCGATGAACCGACCCTTCTGCATGCACAGGAAAGTCCGCTACCGGCAATGGAGCGAGAACTGACTCGGCATTATCCGCGCCTGCGGGAGCCAGGTTTTCAGCCGCTCGGCGAGCCAGAGCTGCGCACCGCGTTGGCAGCCCGCTACACCCGTGATGCAGAACACTGCTGGCACGCTGACAATGTCTATATCGCCCCAGACCTGCATGGGGCGTTCAAGGCCGTTATCGAAACGTTGGGGCTGCGTGGCACTGTGGTGTTGGTGGAGTCGCCCTGCGCCTGGGCGTTGCTGCGCTTGCTGCAATCGTTCGACATTCGCGTTATCGAGCTGCCACTGCACGAGACCGGCAGCCTTGATCCTGCGCGACTCGATAACCTGTTGCGCGACAATGATATCGGGCTTGCCGTGTTGCCTTCTTTACTGAACCCGGTGCGAGGCAGCATGCGCCCTCCGGGTAACAGCGAGGCCGTTGCGCAAGCGTTAAATCGCCACCAGGTCTGGGTGCTGGAAAATGACAGCCATGCGGGTGTGCAATTTGCTCACGAGCAGGTCCCTTTGCGCCACTGGGTTGACCCGCAGCGTCTGGTGATTATCGGCGCATTTGACAAGAGTCTTGGGCCTGAAGCCCCTTACGGCTATCTGCTGTGCAAAACCCTTGAGGTGCGCTGGCAGCAATATTTCTGGCTGCGAGCATTCGAACTGCCTCCGATTCGTCAGCGGGCGATTGCCAGATTGTGCAGCAGTGGGCGTCTGGACAGGCAACTGGTGGCGTTGCGAGAAACGCTGGTCAGACGCATGCAGTCGATGACACAACAACTGGATGAACAGACGGGCGGAGCGTTGCGTTATCAGGTACCCGAGGGCGGCTGCGGCGTCTGGGCCGAGAGCATGCATCCCGTAGACATGCGCCAGGTCTTCGACAGGCTGCTGGCCCAGCGCATCGTCATTACTCCCGGCGAACTGTTCAGCCTGCAAAACCGCTATGGGCAGCATTTATGGGTCAGCTACGCCATCGACTGGAGTCAGGATCCGGCCGCGCGCCTGGGCGCGTTGGGAGAAGCGTTAGCACAGGCGCGTCTGCCCTAGACACTTACATCGCAGGCCGTCGATCCATTTATGTTTGCCAGACGTGATTCAAGGCTGTTAACTGGACGCCTGTCCAGTATTCACAACCTACGGCTTCCCAGCGCAGTGACCCCGACCGCCCCTGTAAAACCCGACTCCGAGCCAGCCCTCATCAGCGAATCGCCTGCACGTTATGTCGTGGCCGTGCGCGCACTGTGCGAGTTCACCGCCAAGGTCGGCGATCTTGACCTGCGCTTCACACCATCGCCAACGGCTCAGGAAGGGATTGCCGGACACCGCACGGTCGCGTCGCGTCGTGGTGCTGACTACCAGGCCGAGCTCTCATTGAGTGGTGACTATCGCGAGCTGACGGTAAGGGGCAGGGCGGACGGGTACGACGCCGGTCGCAATCAATTGGAAGAAGTGAAGACCTATCGCGGCGAGCTGGATGCGATGCCCGCCAACCATCGTCGATTGCACTGGGCACAGGTGAAGGTCTACGGTTGGCTGCTTTGCCAGCGTCTGCAACTGGAGCAAGTGACGCTGGCACTGGTGTATTTCAACATTGTCAGCGAGCAGGAAGCCCTGATTCGCGAGTCATTCAGTGCAACGACGCTGCAACAGTTCTTCGAGCAACAGTGCACGATATTCCTCGGCTGGGCGCAGCAGCAAATGGCGCATACGCAGGCGCTGCAAAAGATGCTGGGCAGCCTGAAGTTCCCTCATGCGTCCTTTCGTACCGGGCAACGGGTGCTGGCCGAGTCGGTGTACAAGGCGGTGAGCACCGGCTGTTGTCTGATGGCTCAGGCACCCACGGGCATCGGCAAGACGGTGGGCACGCTGTTTCCATTGCTCAAGGCGGCGCCCGGTCAGCAGCTCGACAAGATTTTCTTTCTCACCGCCAAGACTCCCGGGCGTCGGTTGGCGCTGGATGCGCTTGAGGTCATCAATCACAGTGCGCCGGAGCTAAAGCTGCGGGTGCTGGAACTGGTGGCGCGGGACAAGGCCTGCGAGCATCTGGACAAGGCTTGTAACGGAGATTCCTGTCCACTGGCCAATGGCTTTTACGATCGTCTGCCAGCGGCCCGCGCCGCTGCACTTGAGTCGCCCTGGCTGAATCAGGCCAGCGTGCGCGAGGCCGCATTGCGGCATCAGGTCTGTCCGTATTACCTCAGCCAGGAACTGGCACGCTGGGCTGATGTAGTAATCGCTGATTACAATTATTACTTCGACCTCAGTGCGCTGCTGTTCGGCCTCGGCCAGCTCAATCAGTGGCGCGTGGCGGTGCTGGTCGACGAAGCGCACAACATGGTCGAGCGGGCCCGGCAGATGTACAGCGCCAGTCTTGATCAGAGCCAGTTGAAAGCCCTGATCCAGACGTCGCCCGAACCCGTTAAAAAAGCCTTGCAGCGTCTCGACCGGCAATGGAATGCGCTGCACAAAGTGCAGCCCGCTGCCTATCAGGCGTACTCGGCAGCACCGGAAAAACTCATCGGCAGCCTGAACCAGTGCATCTCGACCATCGGTGATCATTTCAACGAGCACCCGCAGGCAGTGGATGGCACGTTGCAGGGTTTCTATCTGGAAGCCATCGGCTTTGCACGCATCGCCGAGCTGTTCGACGAGCATTTCATATTCGACATCACCCGGCGCGAGGCGGGCGGCAAGCGCATCCTGTCGCGCCTCAGCCTGCGTAACGTGGTTCCAGCACGCTTCATCCGTCCGCGCCTGACCGCTGCGCGCAGCACCGTGCTGTTTTCCGCAACGCTCAACCCGCGGCATTACTATGCGGACCTGCTCGGGCTGCCGGTCAACACAGCGTGGATCGATGTGGAATCACCGTTTAATCACGACCAACTCGACGTGCGGATTGTCAGCCGCATTTCCACCCGTTTCACTCATCGTCAGGCCTCGCTGGCACCGATTGTCGAGCTGATGGCGGAGCAGTTCGAAGCGCGGCCAGGTAACTACCTGGCGTTTTTCAGCAGTTTTGATTACCTGCAACAAGTGGCTGAACTGATGGCGCAGACTCATCCGCACATCACCCTCTGGCAGCAGGCGCGGGGCATGGGCGAGAGTGAGCGTCACGCGTTTCTCGACCGCTTTACCCTGAGCAGTCAGGGCATCGGTTTTGCCGTACTGGGCGGTGCCTTTGGTGAGGGCATCGACTTGCCGGGCGCACGGTTGATCGGCGCGTTCATCGCCACGCTGGGGCTGCCGCAGCTCAACCCGGTCAACGAGCAGTTCAAGCAGCGCATGGCCGCATTGTTCGGTGCTGGCTACGACTACACCTATCTTTACCCCGGCGTGCAAAAGGTGGTGCAGGCCGCTGGACGGGTGATCCGCAGCCAGAGTGATCGTGGCGTGGTGATGCTGATCGACGATCGTTTTGCCGAGCACAAGGTCAGGCAGCTGTTTCCGGCGTGGTGGCGGCCTGAAACGTCAACGGCTTAGGGATCGATACTCAAGCAGCGCTGTCGAACTGCCAGTAAACTGCCGCATCGATTATGTTTTTACCTGCAGCAAGTCTTTATTTTTTCTCTGTATTTCATTTCTTAGTGGAGGTTGTATGAGTCTCAGTCCTTTCGCCGGCAAGCTGGCACCTGCGCAGTTACTGGTCGATATTCCGAGACTGGTCACGGCTTACTACACCGGTCAACCTGATGCATCGGTACCTACTCAACGCGTTGCGTTCGGCACTTCCGGACACCGTGGCACGTCGTTCGATCTGGGCTTCAACGAATGGCACGTGTTGGCTATCAGCCAGGCGATCTGCCTGTACCGAAAGGCAAATGGTATCGACGGCCCTTTGTTCCTTGGGGCTGATACTCATGCGTTGTCCACGCCAGCCGCTGCCACCGCTCTTGAAGTGCTGGCCGCCAACGGCGTTGAGGTGATGATCTCGCAAGGCGATGAATACACGCCAACCCCTGCGGTGTCTCACGCCATTATCTGTTACAACCGTGGCCGTACTTCGGGGCTGGCTGATGGCATCGTCATCACGCCGTCGCACAACCCGCCGCAAAGCGGTGGCTTCAAGTACAACCCGCCCAATGGCGGCCCGGCTGACAGTGATATCACCAAGTGGATCGAGAACAAGGCCAACGAACTGCTGGCCGAGAAAGTCACTGGCGTTTCACGCATCAGCCATGAAAAAGCACTGCGTGCCGACACCACTCACCGCCATGACTACGTCAACACTTACGTAGCCGACCTGAAGAACGTCATTGATCTGGACGCTATTCGCGATTCGGGTCTGCGTCTCGGTGTCGACCCGCTGGGTGGGGCCGGGGTGAACTACTGGTCGGCGATTGGCGAGCATTACGGCCTGAACCTGGATGTGGTCAATAAGTTTGTCGATCCTACGTTCCGTTTCATGACCGTTGACTGGGACGGCCAGATTCGTATGGACCCGTCTTCCAGCCATGCCATGCAGAGCCTGATCGGTCTCAAGGACCGTTATCAAGTGGCATTTGCCTGTGACCCGGATCACGACCGCCACGGCATCGTGACCCCGAGCGGTGGCCTGATGACGCCCAACAGCTACTTGGCGGTATCCATCGACTACCTGTTCCAGAACCGTCCTGAGTGGCGCGCCGATGCGGCAGTCGGCAAGACTGTGGTCAGCAGCGGCATGATTGATCGTGTGGCTGCGCGCCTGGGTCGACGCCTGTACGAAGTGCCGGTCGGCTTCAAGTATTTCGCGCAGGGCCTGTTCGAGGGTTCGTTGGGCTTTGGCGGTGAAGAAAGCGCCGGCGCCTCGTTCCTGCGCCGCGACGGTACTGTCTGGACCACTGACAAGGACGGTCTGATTCCGGCCTTGCTGGCTGCGGAAATCACTGCCCGTACCGGTCGTGACCCAAGCGAAACGTACAAGACCATGACCGACGAGCTGGGCGAGCCGTTCTCGACCCGCGTCGACGCCAAGGCCAACCCGCAGCAGAAGGCGCTGCTGAGCAAGCTGTCGCCAGAGCAGGTGACTTCCACCGAGCTGGCGGGTGAGCCGATTCAGAAGGTACTCAGCAACGCACCGGGAAATGATCAGGCGTTCGGTGGCGTGAAAGTCATGACCGAAAACGGCTGGTTTGCGGCACGCCCTTCAGGCACCGAGGACATCTACAAGATCTACGCCGAGAGTTTTGTCAGCGAAGATCACCTCAAGCGCTTGGTAGCAGAAGCTCAAGTGCTGGTGGACGGGGCGATTTCGCCGAAGTAATCACTGCTTTCGTCAAGGCCCGAAAAACCTTGAACCTCAACCGGTTCGGGGTTTTTCAGCTTTTGACCTGTGGCTCAGTCGCGATAGAAGACCTGCACCAGGTGATAACCGAATTTGCTTTTGATCGGGCCGTGCACCACGCGTAGCGGCTTCTTGAAGATCACCTGATCGATGGCACCGACCATTTGCCCAAGCCTGACTTCGCCCAGATCACCGCCACGTTTGCCGGATGGGCAGCTAGAATGCTTTTTAGCCAGCACGTCAAACGCCTCACCCTTGGCAATGCGCAGCTTGAGCTGTTCGGCCTCTTCGGCGATTTTCACCAGAATATGGCGGGCTTGGGCTTTCATGTCGCAATATCACCTGCTGCAAAAGGCTGCCATTATGCCTGCTCTTGCTGAGCGACGCCCGCGCGTCACGCGTGCCGTCATGACGGTCGTCGTCTTTTTACTTCATTTTGTACGGTATTGATTATGGATTTTCCGGCGCTGTTGAAGATTCTGGCCAGTCAGGACGGATCGGACCTGTATCTTTCCACCGGAGCGCCTCCGTGCGCCAAGTTCAACGGCGTGCTCAAGCCGCTGGGCAGTGAAACCCTCAAACCGGGCGAGGTGGCGGTGATTGCCCAGGGGCTGATGGACGAGGAGCAGAAGCTCGAATTCCTGCGCGAACTGGAGATGAACCTTGCTGTTTCGCTGGCGGGCATCGGCCGGTTCCGGATCAATATCTTCATGCAGCGTAACGAGGTGTCGATCGTCGCGCGGAATATCAAGCTGGATATTCCGCGTTTCGAGGACCTGTTCCTGCCGCCCGTACTGCTCGATGTGATCATGGAAAAGCACGGGCTGGTGTTGTTCGTCGGTGCCACCGGTTCGGGCAAATCGACCTCGCTGGCGGCGCTGATCGATTACCGCAATCGCAACGCCAGCGGCCATATCATCACCATTGAAGACCCGGTCGAATTTATCCATCGGCACAAGAAGTCCATCGTCAACCAGCGCGAGGTGGGGGTCGATACCCGAAGCTTCCGCGCAGCGCTGAAGAACACGTTACGTCAGGCTCCGGATGTGATTCTGATCGGCGAAATTCGTGATCGCGAGACCATGGAGCATGCTCTGGCGTTTGCCGACACCGGCCACCTGGCGATCTCGACCCTGCATGCCAACAACGCCAATCAGGCGCTGGACCGGATCATCAACTTCTTCCCGGAAGAGCGTCGTGCGCAGTTGCTGCATGACCTGGGCAATAACCTCAAGGCGTTCGTGTCCCAGCGGCTGGTTAGAACCCCGGACGGCAAACGTCGCGCAGCGGTGGAGGTGATGATGGGCACGCCGACCATTCGCGACCTGATTCAGCGCAATGAACTGACCGAACTCAAGGGCATCATGGAGAAATCCGGCAGCCTCGGTATGCAGACCTTCGACACGGCGTTGTTCAATCTGGCCGTCGAGGGGGCGATCAGCGAGGAGGAAGCGCTGAAGAATGCCGACTCGCAGAACAACGTTCGTCTGCGCCTCAAACTGCTCAGTGAAGGCGGAGTCGCCAGCCTGACGACGCAGCCCCCGGCCCCGATCGGCAGCAGCACGGCAAGTACCGCCGAGTGGGGGCTGGTCGATGACGACGCGCCGGGGCCGCAGGCGTAAATCGGTGAAGCTCCTGCGCCCTCCGGGCAGAAGCTTCGTTGTGGACCAGATTATTCAGGGCGCGCAGCAGCCAGCAATTCCTGTGTATAGGGGTGCTGCGGTGATTCGAACACATCGTGGCTGGCACCGCGCTCGACAACCTTGCCGTCCTTTACCACGATGACATCATTGGCGAGCGCCTTGACCACCGCCAGGTCATGACTGATGAACAGGTACGTCAGGCCGTGCTTTTCCTGAAGCTCGCGCAGCAGTGCGACGATTTGTTTCTGCACGGTGCGGTCCAGCGCCGAGGTAGGCTCGTCGAGCAGAATCAGCGCTGGTTTCAGCACCAGCGCCCGCGCAATGGCGATACGCTGACGTTGACCGCCGGAAAACTCATGGGGGTAGCGATGCCGGCTCTGCGGATCGATGCCGACTTCTTCCAGTGCCCGAATGACCTCTGCATCGCATTTCGTCGGGTTGTACTGGCTGTGTACCTCCAGGCCCTCACTGATGATCTGCGCCACTGACATGCGCGGGCTGAGGCTGCCATAAGGGTCTTGAAAGACCACTTGCATCTCTTTGCGCCACGGGCGCATCTGTTTCTGGCTCAAGCCGTCCAGCGCCTGCCCGCGGAAGCGGATACCGCCGCGTGATTCCAGCAGGCGCAGGATCGCCTGGCCCAGTGTCGACTTGCCGGAACCCGATTCGCCGACGATGCCGAGGGTCTTGCCGCGCTCGATACTCAGGCTGATGTCATCCACCGCCTTGAGGTACTCCTTGTGCCGCCGCAGAATGCCGCCGGTCAGGGAGAACCAGACTTTCAGGTTATCGACCTGCAGAACCGTTTCCCGCGTGTCGCGTGGCAGCGGCTCGCCCGCAGGTTCGGCATCCAGCAGCAGGCGGCTGTAAGGATTCTGCGGCGATTTGAACAGCGACTTGCAATCGGACTGCTCGACAATCTCGCCGGCACGCATGACGCAGACGCGCTGCGCCACGCTATGAACCAGATTGAGATCATGACTGATCAACAGCAGCGACATGTCCAGGCGCTGCTGCAGCTCCTTGAGCAGCAAGAGGATCTTGCGTTGCACGGTGACGTCCAGTGCAGTGGTCGGTTCGTCGGCAACCAGCAGTTCCGGCTCGCATGCCAGCGCCATGGCAATCATCACCCGCTGGCGTTGGCCTCCGGACAGTTCGTGCGGGTAGGCTTTCAGGCGTTTTTCCGGCTGCTGAATGCCGACCATTTCCAACAGTTCGACAATGCGTTTCTGCGCTTCACGGCCACTGATGCCGCGATGCAGCAGCAGCGTCTCGCCTATCTGTCGGGCCACGCTGTGCAGCGGGTTCAGCGAGGTCATCGGTTCCTGGAAAATCATGGCAATGCGGTTGCCACGCAGCTCGCGCAGGGTGCGCTGGTCGGCACCCACCAGTTGTTGACCCCGGTAGGTGATGCTGCCAGTGGTCAGCGTACCGTTGTGCGGCAGCAGTTGCAGGATCGAGTGCGCAGTGACGGACTTGCCGGAGCCGGATTCACCCACCAGCGCCAGGCATTCACCGCGGCGTACGTCCAGGCTCAGGTTGCTGACCACCTTTTGCCCGCTGAACGCAACGCTCAGGTCGCGAATTTCGATCAGGTTTTCCGGCATATCAGGACCTCGGGTCAAAGGCATCACGCAGCGCCTCGCCTATGAATACCAGCAGCGTCAGGATCAGCGCGAGGGCAAAGAACGCTGTCAGGCCCAGCCAGGGCGCTTGCAGGTTCTGCTTGCCCTGGGCGATCAGTTCGCCCAGTGAAGCGCTGCCCGCTGGCATGCCGAAGCCCAGGAAATCCAGAGCGGTCAGGGTCGCAATGGCACCGGTGAGGATGAACGGCAGATAGCTCAGCGTCGCAGTCATCGCGTTGGGCAGGATATGACGCATGATTATCTTCCGGTCCCCCAGGCCCAGTGCACGCGCTGCCTTGACGTACTCCAGGTTGCGCCCACGGAGGAACTCGGCGCGCACGACATCAACCAGCGTCAGCCAGGAAAACAGCGCCATGATGCCCAGCAGCCACCAGAAATCGGGTTCGACGAAGCCTGACAGGATGATCAGCAGGTACAGCACCGGCAAGCCGGACCAGACCTCCAGCAGACGTTGACCGAGCAAGTCTACCCAGCCGCCGTAATAGCCTTGCAGCGCGCCGGCAGAGATGCCGATCAAGGCACTGATGAAGGTCAGCACCAGGGCAAACAGAATTGAAATACGTGCACCGAAAATCACCCGAGCCAGTACATCGCGCGCCTGATCGTCTGTACCCAGCCAGTTGCTTGCAGAGGGTGGGCTAGGCGCTGGCGTCGTCAGCTCATAGTTAGGTGTGTCGTCACTGAACGGGACTGGCGGAAACAGCATCCAGCCGTCGCCCTTGGTAATCAGCTGGCGCACGTAGTCACTGCGGTAATCCGGCTGGAAGGGCAGTTCGCCGCCAAATTGCTGCTCGGTGTAGCGCTTGAACACCGGAAAGTAGAGCGAGTGCTGGTAACTGACCATCAGCGGTTTGTCATTGGCGATCAGCTCGCCGCCCAGAGTCAGGGCAAACAGCGCGCAGAACAGCCACAGCGACCACCAGCCCCGGCGATTGCTGCGAAAGCGCTCCAGACGGCGACGGGCCAGCGGCGAGAGGCTACGCATCATGCATTCCTCGCGCTGAAGTCGATTCGGGGGTCAACCAGCGTGTAGCAGACATCGCCAATCAGTTTTATCAGCAGGCCGAAGACGGTAAAGATGAACAGCGAGCCGAACACCACCGGATAATCCCGCGAAACGGCCGCTTCATAGCTCATGCGGCCCAGGCCATCCAGCGAGAAGATCACTTCGATCAGCAGCGAGCCGGCAAAGAACACGCTGATGAACGCCTGCGGAATACCCGACACAACCAGCAGCATTGCATTGCGAAACACATGGCCATAGAGCACGCGCCGCTCGCTCATACCCTTGGCGCGGGCGGTAGTCACATACTGACGGGTTATTTCGTTGAGAAAGGAATGTTTGGTCAGCAGGGTCAGTGTGGCAAAACCGCCGATCACCAGCGCTGAAACAGGCAGCACCAAATGCCAGAAATAGTCAGCGATCTTGCCGACGGTGGTCAGTTGCTCGAAGTTGTCCGAGACCAGCCCGCGCACCGGAAACCAGTTCAGTGACGTGCCACCGCAGAACACCACCACCAGCAGCATGGCGAAAAGGAAGGCTGGCGTGGCGTAACCGATGATGATCGCGGTGTTGCTCCAGATATCGAACTGACTGCCATGTTTGACCGCTTTGCGAATACCCAGCGGGATGGATACCAGGTATGTCAGCAACGTCGCCCAGAGGCCCAATGATATGGAGACCGGCATTTTTTGCAGAATAAGGTCGGTCACCGTGGCACCGCGAAAGAAGCTGTTGCCGAAATCCAGTCGGGCGTAACTCTTCAGCATCAGCCAGAGCCGCTCATGCAAGGGCTTGTCGAAACCGTATTGATGTTCGATCTGTTTGATCAGTACCGGGTCCAGTCCTCGGGACGCTCGGGAGTGTCCGGCCCCGGCCGATTCGCTCGCACCGGCGCCCACGGTCGCACCGCCAATTCCCTGCAAGCGCGCAATAGCCTGTTCGACAGGGCCGCCCGGCGCGGCCTGCACGATGAAAAAGTTGACCAGCAAAATGCACAGCAGAGTAGGGATGATCAGCAGCAGGCGACGCAAAATATAGCCGAGCATTCAGTGCATCTCCGAAACCATGGCTGAAGCACCGCGTTTTTCAGCGAACTGCTCATTGGTCAATGGCGTCGGGCTGATTTCCCACCATGTTTCGATGGCTTCATTGTTGCTGGCCTGGATTTTCGGAATGCCGAAACGGTTCCACCAGACGGTGGAGGAGCCTGGCGGGTAATAGTTGGGAATCCAATAGTAGTTCCACTGTAGTACCCGGTCCAGGCAATGTGCATAGTCGGTCATGGCCTGCTTGTTGTCGGCCTTGAGCAGGCCTTCAATCAAGGTGTCAACGGCGGGGTCCTGAAGCGCCATGTAATTGCTGGAGCCTGGGTCCATCGCTACTTTCGAACCAAAGCTGTTGTACACCTCGGCCCCGGGCGAGGTAGATACCGGGTAGCCGGTGACAATCATGTCGTAATCGCGGGCCATTACCCGGTTGAGGTATTGCGCGGAATCGATGCGACGAATATCAAAATGAATGCCGATCTGTGCCAGTGTGCGTTTGTAGGGCAGCAGCATCCTTTCGAAACCGTTCTGTGCGTTGAGAAACGTAAAGCTGAAGGGTTCGCCCTGAGCATTAACCAGTTGGTCGCCCTGTGGCGTCCAGCCAGCCTCTTTCATCAGCGCCAGTGCTTGCAGTTGCTTGTCGCGAATGAAGCCTGTGCCATCGGTTTTTGGCGTCTTGAACACGCTGTCGAACACCTGTTCGGGGACCCTGCCACGCAGCGGCTCAAGAATTTTCAGTTCGGCGGTAGTAGGCAATTCGCTGGCAGCCAGCTCCGAGTTGGAGAAGAAGCTGTCCTGGCGAATGTACATGTTGCGCATCATCTGCCGGTTGGTCCATTCGAAGTCCCAAAGCAACGACAGCGCCTGGCGCACGCGGCGGTCCTGAAACATCGGTCGGCTCAGGTTGAATACGAAGCCCTGTGAGCTTTGCACCGCGCCCTTGGCCAGTTGGGCCTTCTGCAAGCGACCGTCACTGAGTGCCGGGCCGTCATAGCGAATTGAATAGCCGGTCGCTGAAAACTCGCGGTTGTAGTCGTAGGCCCCGCCCTTGAGAACCGTGCGTGCCACGTCAATGTCGCCGAAATACTCGATGCTGAAGGTGTTGAAGTTGTACAGGCCTTTGCTGACCGGCAGGTCTTTGCCCCACCAGCCTGGGTCGCGTTGAAACGTGATGGTGCGCCCCGGGTCGACATGGCTGATGGTGTAAGGCCCGCTGCCCGGAGGAACTTCAAACCCCGCGCCACTGGCGAAGTCGCGGGATTTCCACCAGTGTTCGGGGAATACCGGCAGTGAAGCGAGGTCCAGGGGCAGGGTGCGGCTGTCGCTGTGCTTGAATTCGAAACGGATCTGCAAGGGGGATTCGACTTCCAGGCCTTTGACCGCCTCAAACTGGGTCCGGTATTGCATGTTGCCTTGGGTCATCAGCAGTTCGTAGGTGTACTTGACGTCGTCGGCGGTAATCGGGGTGCCATCCGCGAAACGCGCCTTCGGGTTGAGGTAAAAGCGCAAGGAAAGGCCGTCTGCACCACGCTCCATTTTCTCGGCGACAAGTCCGTAGACCGTATAAGGCTCATCCATAGAGCGTATGGCCAGCGGGGCATAGAGCAGGCCATTGATCTGCGAACCCCCCATACCTTTGTCGGTAAACGGCATCAAGTGATCGAACTGACCTATTTCAATGGCCGAGCGGCGCATGCTGCCGCCTTTCGGGGCGTCCGGGTTCACATAATCGAAATGTTTGAAGTCGGCAGGGTAGCGCGGGGCCTCGCCGTAAACGGTCAGTGCGTGTTGTGGTGCTGCAGACAGCGATTGAACAACGCCAACGAAGATCAGCGTGAAGGCGAGCAACGATGAAAAAACAAAACGCATGACTCGAATCCTGACTGACGTTCGCAAGCGAATGTCAGGGTTAAAGGCAACTGACTGTCAAGGTATGACGAAAATCCCGGCAGCGCTCAGGCATCTGCGTCGCGGTATCTTCTACAGACAAATGGTCGCTTCGCCAAGCCGCTGCGAGCAGGCAACGGTATTAACGGCCACCTGCAAAAACGGCCCATCCGAAGATGAGCCGTCTGGTACTCAGCGCAGCAGGATCAGTCCTGGCGGCTGGTCACTTCCAGCAGGTGGTAACCGAACTGGGTCTTTACCGGACCCTGAACGGTGTTCACCGGAGCACTGAATACGACAGTGTCGAATTCCTTGACCATCTGGCCTGGACCGAACGAACCCAGATCACCGCCCTGACGGCTGGATGGGCAGCTGGAGTTGGCCTTGGCGATTTCAGCGAAATCAGCGCCGCCTTCGATCTGAGCCTTGAGTTCGTTGCATTTTTCTTCGCTCGAAACAAGGATGTGGCGGGCAGTGGCTTTAGCCATGGGGAATAATCCCCTGTGAAAAAAAAGAAACAGCCTACCGGATTCAGTACGGTATTTCCCGACAAAGTTCCTTCGCTCTGTTTATCTGTAACGCAGACGGTCAACCGCGCGACGCAATAGCTGTTCGGTGCCTTCCCAACCAAGGCAGCCATCGGTGACCGAAACGCCGTACTGCAGCGTCCCGCCCAATGCCTGGCAGCCGTCGAACAAGTGGCTCTCGATCATCATGCCGATCAGTGAGGTATTGCCGGCCAGGCGCTGTTCAAGAACATCGTTAAATACGTGGGGCTGGCGTGACGGGTCCTTGCCACTGTTGGCGTGGCTGCAATCGACCATGATTCGCGATGGGATATTGTTTTTGGTCAGGCTGGCCTGCACCCGAGCGACACTCTGGCCATCGTAGTTGGGGCCGCTGTGGCCGCCGCGCAGCACAATGTGAGTGTCCGGATTGCCATGCGTCTGGATGATTGCCGGATGACCGTGACTGTCCATGCCGAAGTGGCGATGCGGATGCGCCGCTGAACGCATTGCATCGCTGGCCACCGCGACGCCACCGTCAGTGCCATTCTTGAAGCCGACTGCCATGGGCAGCCCGCTGGCCATTTCCCGGTGGATTTGCGACTCGGTGGTACGTGCGCCGATCGCGACCCAGCTGAGCAGGTCATCGAAATAGCCCGCGGCCATGGGTTGCAGTATCTCGGTGGCAATAGGCAGGCCCATTTCCAGCATGTCACGCATCAATTGTCGCGACAGCGCCAGGCCTTCAGCCATATCGTCACTGCCGTCCAGATGGGGATCGTACGCCAGGCCTTTCCAGCCCACTGTCGTGCGCGGTTTTTCGACGTAGGCGCGCATCACCAGCAGCATCTGATCACTGACTTGCGCCGCAAGGCCGGCCAGTCGCTCGGCATATTCACGAGCAGATTGCGGGTCATGGATCGAGCAGGGGCCCACGATAACGAGCAGTCGCGAGTCTTCACCTTCAAGGATGGCGCGTACGGCGCGGCGATGGGCAGCAACCTGTTCGGTCAGCGCTGCATTCAGTGGCAGGCGCATTTTCAGTTCAAGCGTGCCGGGCAGGCGTTTCGAGGCGGGGCTGTTGTCTGCCAGAGCAACGGCATGGCTGGACAGGTCGGACGGTTTTACGGCAACGGACGAATTCATATTCTGGCTTCCTGGGCTGGCGGTGCAGTACCGCGCAGACCTACTGGGGTGTTCGACAAAGGGCCGTATTGGCCGGGCGTTTGTGGTTGCCACCTGGCAGTGACCGAACGGAGGCGGCAGGCTGTCCCGAACGGAGATGGCTAAATCGCCAGGCGAAGTCGATGTCGTTGCGGTAATAAGTGGCGTAGTTCATGTCTTAGTCCTCAATGTGCAGCGTGATATTTATGAAGGGTTGAAAATACCTGGCCCTGAAAAAACAAAACCCCNNTTCGGGAAGCCGACCGGGGGTAGAGAATTCTCTGGTTGGCGTCCCCTTGAAGTGGGCGCCGGATAGGTATCAGGCGCGCCAGTGGCTAAACCAATACCCATAATAAGAGTTGAGCTGAACAGGAGCATTCACCGAGGCAACCCGCACAGCCACAGCGCATGCACGGCAGAAAATGCCGGTAGCCGCTTGAAGCAGTGATGAAGTGGATTGCAGCATGGTGGGTCTCCGTTGATTGCTCCGAAGCTTACTTCAGGAGCGGCGGCGCATTCAATTGGAAAATTCAATCACCAGGATTATCGATGGCTACGAGCATTGACGTGGTGGTCCAGAGGGCGAGGGGTAAACCGCTCAACGGCTGATGACAGTTACCTGGCGGCAGGCTATGGTGCGGCCAGGCTTCTACATATTGCGCCTGCAGTCTCCGGCAGGATCAGCTACTCTTCACCCATTACTTCTTCCTGCGGGGTTTGCATGTTCGGGATGGTCCCGATCTTCATGCCCAGCAATACGGCTACCTTATGCGCTTCACCGCGCCTGCCTTTCTTGCGGCCCGCCAGCACCTGGTAAGTTGTCGCCGGATCAATGCTGTTTTCCCGAGCGAATTCCTGAACAGATTTCCCCTGTTGTTCGAGCCAGGCCTTGGCTTGTGCGGCGGTGCGTATTCCGGGCATAGTTCAAAACCGTTCAAATCTATTCAATTTTGCGGGATTCTAACATTCGTTAGGATGGCTTTAACAGGATAATAGATTCAAATGAGTGGAATCGGTTGTCGGCTGAGATAAAGAACGAGAGCGTCTGAGCATGTCTCAGCGTACCTTCGGTGAAATAGGGGGAGTTGAGGCTAACGCCCAGGGAAAGTATGAAGATGGTGATCGCGCGCCCAAGGCCGATTACCTGGCTGCGGTGGCGGCCAAAGGTGTGGATGTGCTCTATGTGCTGACGGGAGCGCGCACGCCGGTGCCGATTGACAACCTCAGTGTGATCGAAGAAAAGATTCTGGGTAATTACCGGGTGTTGGGCAAAGATGATCAGGATGCGATCAGGCGTTTGACGACGACCATTGCCGAGCTTTCCGCTCCTGAAAAGCTTCCTTAGGGTAAGCATTGCGAGGCGGACATCCAGCCTGCTTTCCTGCGGCCTGCGGGTTTTTTTCGTCGTTCTCGAAGCACCCACCGTCAAGTTGTCGAGAGTCTGAGTTCGCAGTGCTAGGTCTGACTCATTGTTTTTGTTATGGTGATTGGCATTCGTTATGACCGTTGCGCGAGGTGTCTGCTTGATTAAGGTGCTAGTTGTCGATGACCATGATCTTGTCCGGACAGGCATCACACGCATGCTGGCCGACATAGACGGTCTGCAGGTTGTCGGGCAGGCTGATTCCGGCGAGGAATCACTAAAGAAGGCGCGCGAGCTCAAGCCTGACGTTGTACTCATGGACGTCAAGATGCCGGGCATCGGTGGGCTGGAGGCGACGCGCAAGATGCTGCGCAGCCACCCTGATATCAAGGTCGTCGCAGTCACTGTCTGTGAAGAAGACCCGTTTCCGACCCGTTTGCTGCAGGCAGGTGCTGCCGGCTACATGACCAAGGGTGCGGGGCTTGCCGAAATGGTCCAGGCCATTCGCTTGGTGTTTGCCGGTCAGCGTTACATCAGCCCGCAGATTGCCCAGCAGCTGGCCTTGAAGTCGTTTCAGCCGCAGGTCAACAATTCGCCGTTCGATCTGCTTTCCGAGCGTGAAATTCAGATTGCCCTGATGATTGTCGGCTGCCAGAAAGTCCAGACCATCTCGGACAAGCTGTGCCTGTCACCGAAAACCGTTAATACCTACCGATACCGTATCTTTGAAAAGCTCTCGATCAGCAGTGATGTTGAACTGGCTTTGCTCGCTGTACGTCACGGCATGGTTGATGCCAGCGCCTGAACATGACCCAGACTTTCGATCCAAGTGCATTTCTCGCGACCTGTAGCGGTCGTCCCGGCGTCTACCGTATGTTCGACGCCGAAGCCACACTGCTTTACGTCGGCAAGGCCAAGAACCTCAAGAAGCGTCTTGCCAGCTATTTTCGCAAAACCGGACACGCGCCCAAGACCGGAGCGCTGGTGTCGCGCATCGCCCAGATTGAAACGACCATCACGGGCAACGAAACCGAAGCGTTGTTGCTGGAGCAGACCCTCATCAAGGAGTGGCGGCCGCCCTACAACATTTTGCTGCGTGACGATAAGTCCTATCCCTATGTGTTTCTGTCCGATGGTAACTACCCGCGACTGAGTATTCATCGGGGAGCCAAAAAGGCCAAGGGCCGTTATTTCGGGCCTTACCCGAGTGCCGGCGCGATTCGCGAGAGCCTTAGCCTGCTGCAGAAGACCTTTCAGGTGCGGCAGTGCGAGGACAGCTACTTCAAGAACCGCACGCGTCCTTGCCTGCAATATCAGATCAAACGTTGCAAAGGGCCGTGTGTCGGGCTGGTCGAGCCTGAGGTGTATGCCGAGGACGTACGTCACTCGGTGATGTTTCTCGAGGGACGCAGCAATGCTCTGAGTGACGAACTGAACGCCTCCATGGAAAAAGCCGCGATGGCGCTCGACTTCGAACGCGCAGCCGAGTTGCGCGATCAGGTCGCCTTGTTGCGCCGAGTCCAGGATCAGCAAAGCATGGACGGCGGTACCGGCGATGTCGATGTGGTCGCCGCGTTCGTCAACCCTGGCGGTGCCTGCGTGCACCTGATCAGCGTGCGGGGCGGGCGGGTGCTGGGCAGCAAGAACTTCTTCCCGCAGGTCGGCATAGAAGAGGAGGTCGGCGAAGTGATGTCGGCTTTCCTGGCTCAGTATTTTCTCGGCGGCGTTGATCGCGAGTTGCCCAGCGAAGTCATCGTTAACGTCGTCAACGATGACTTCANNACCGGCGTTGATTGATGCCATCGAGGAGCTTCGCGGTCGTGAAATGGTCATTAGCCATCGGGTGCGTGGCACTCGGGCTCGCTGGCAGCAAATGGCAGTCACCAATGCCGAACAGGCGCTGGCGGCGCGTCTGGCCAACCGTCAGCATGTCGCATCACGTTTCGACGCGCTGGCCAAGGTGCTCGGTCTCGAAGATCCGCCAATGCGCCTCGAATGCTACGACATCAGCCACTCCAGTGGTGAGGCGACCGTAGCGTCCTGTGTGGTGTTTGGGCCTGAAGGCCCGATCAAGTCCGATTACCGGCGTTTCAATATCGAAGGCGTAACGGCGGGCGACGACTATGCCGCCATGCACCAGGCGTTGACCCGACGTTACAGCCGCATCAAGGCCGGGGAGGGCAAGTTGCCGGATGTGCTGCTGGTGGACGGCGGCAAGGGCCAGATGTCCATGGCCCGTGATGTGCTCAATGAATTGCAGGTGCCTGATCTGATTCTGCTCGGTGTCGCCAAGGGCACCACGCGTAAGGCGGGCTTTGAAACCCTTTACTTGAACGACGCAGCACATGAATTCACGCTGCCCGGCGATTCTCCGGCGTTGCACCTTATTCAGCAGATTCGCGACGAGGCTCACCGCTTCGCAATCACCGGTCACCGCGCGCGGCGCGGCAAGACCCGGCGCACCTCGACCCTTGAAGGCGTTGCAGGCGTCGGGCCGACCCGGCGTCGTGACCTGCTCAAACATTTCGGCGGATTACAGGAATTGTCCCGTGCCAGCATCGATGAAATCGCAAAAGCACCCGGAATCAGTAAAAAGCTGGCAGAGTCGATTTATGCAAACCTGCACAGCGAGTAGAATGCCCGCTCACCTCGTAGCCAGTTGTGCCGATGAATATCCCTAATCTGATCACCGTACTACGCGTTTTATTGATTCCGATCTTCATTTTGCTGTTCTACATGCCTTATCACTGGAGCTACATGGCCGCCAGTGCAGTCTTTGCGTTCGCTGCGGCGACCGACTGGCTCGACGGGTATCTGGCCCGCCGTCTTGAACAAAGTACGCCTTTTGGCGCCTTTCTCGACCCGGTAGCAGACAAACTGATGGTGGCCGTGGCATTGGTGCTGCTGGTTCAGGCGCATGCCAATCTGTGGCTGACGCTGCCCGCAGCGGTGATCATCGGTCGCGAAATCGTGATTTCTGCACTCCGCGAGTGGATGGCGGAAATCGGCGCGCGTGCGCAGGTTGCCGTTTCCAATATGGGCAAATGGAAAACGGCGGCGCAAATGCTCGCGCTGGTTATTCTGCTGGGCAACCCGCCTGCGATCACGATCTGGGTGATTCTCGGCTACGCATTGCTGCTCGTTGCAGCGGGGTTGACCCTGTGGTCGATGGTGCAATACCTCAGAGCCGCGTGGCCGCACCTCAAGACTACGGCAGAAAAAAAATAAGTTTTTGAATCAAGGGCTTGACGCAGCTTTCTGAAACGCTAGAATAGCGCCCGTCATCAAGACAATGCGGGAATAGCTCAGTTGGTAGAGCACGGTCGGGGTCGCGAGTTCGAGTCTCGTTTCCCGCTCCAATTTATGGTCTATAGATGTCCACCAACGTCTGTAAGTCATTGAAAACAGGACCTTCGGGTCCTTTTTTCGTTCCAGAGAGGTCTGCTGGAATCCACCCACATCCGGGGCTTTTTAGTCCATTTTTTAGTCCATAAATACGGGTGTGTGAGGTTCCGCTTTCTTGCTGGGATTGAGCGGTAGGCGTGTCGAGGATCTAGCCCTAACTCTGCAAGTTAGGAGCTTGAACATGGCACTCTCAGACATGGCCGTTCGCCAGGCCAAGGCAACTGGCAAGGAATACACCCTCGGCGACACCGACGGCCTCTCTCTCGCAGTCACCGACCAAGCTGGTCGGTCGTGGCACTTCCGTTACGTTTGGGCCGGCAAGCAAAAACGCATGTCCCTGGGAACTTACCCAGAAGTGAGCCTGCGCGAAGCGCGAGCCTTGCGAGATGGCGCACGCGCGCTGCTGGTCAAGGGCGTCAATCCGAAGGTCGAGCGCAAGCACCGGCGTCAGGCGGTGCGCCTGGCCGACGAATACACCTTCAAGGCGGTGTTTCTGCAATGGTTCGAGCACCGCAAGCTGGAACTCAAGGAGGGGCGCAACAGCACCCGGTCGCAGATCGAGCGCATCTTCGAGCGTGACGTGCTGCCGAGCCTGGGCAAAACCCCCATCTACGACGTTCGCCGTTCCGACCTGCTCGACGTGCTGGGCAAAATCGAGCAGCGCGGAGCCCTCACGACCGCCGAGAAGGTGCGTACCTGGCTCAACCAGATGTACCGTTTCGCTCTGGTGAAGGTTGAAGGGCTGGACGTCAACACGGCCTCGGATCTGGATGTGGTCGCCGTGCCCCAGCCGCCTGTCGTCCATAACCCCTTCCTGCGCCTGCCTGAGCTGCCGGAACTGCTGCACAAGGTTCGCCGCTACCGTGGGGCGGTCACGACAAAACTTGGCATCCGGCTGCTGTTCCTGACCGGCGTGCGTACCGGGGAACTCCGGCTGGCGACGCCTGACCAGTTCGACCTGGACCGGGGCTTGTGGATCATTCCGCCGGAGGTGGTCAAGCAGTTGCAGAACGACATGCGCAAGAAAGGCAAGCGTCCGCAGGACATGCCGCCGTACATCGTTCCGCTGTCCGTCCAAGCCATCGAGATCTTCCGTTACCTGATCGAAGAAATGAAGCCGGCCCAGCGCTATCTGCTGTCTCACCGTGGTGACCTGAAAAAGCGCATCAGCGAGAACACGCTCAATGGCGCCCTTAAGCGGATGGGCTACCAGGACCTGCTCACCGGCCACGGCATCCTCGGCACGATTTCCACCGCGCTCAACGAGTTTGGCTATCTCAAGACCTGGGTGGATGCGCAACTGTCGCACTCGGACCCTAACCAGGTCAGCGCGGCCTACAACCATGCGATGTTCGTGGAGCCCCGCCGCAAGATGATGCAGGACTGGGCCGACCGGCTCGATCTGCTGGAGCAAGGCGAAATGGAAGCAGCCAGCCAGCACCTGACCATCCGCATCGATGGCATGCCCGCGCTGGGTGAAGGCGATGCGGCCGCTGTTCCAGAAACGATGGGAGCTTTGTCGATCCTGTCGACCACGACGGGTATGCCCTTGCATCGCCTGTCCTCCATTCCCCTGAAGCCTGTGCCGGAGCCTGAACCCGAGGAAGTGCTTTCGGACCTGCAGCGTGCGCGGATGGAAATGCTCTCGACCTACGAGGCCCCCCACATTCTGCCGGTGGTCCAGTTCGCCCGGCTGGCCGGCAAGTCCCGCGACCAGATCAACCGCGAAATCAAGGCTGGCAAGCTGCTGACCCTGAGCATGGGCAATCGCGGCCAGCGCATCCCGGAATGGCAACTCGATCCGCTTAAGCAGCGGTTGGTGCAGTCTGTGATGAAGAAGACGGCGGGTGTCGATTCGTGGGATCTCTACCGGGAACTGTCTCAGCCGCGCCAGTCGCTGGATGGTCGCTCGGCGATCGAGGCGGTCTCCAGCACCAACCTCCACGAGGTGATCGAAGTGCTGAGTCTCAAGCTGGGAGGCAATGTCGAGCTGGCCCACGCGATGGCGTAGAGCCGGGACAGGCGTTTCGGCTTAGTGCGCCGCGAGCGCCTGGAAGCGCCCGACCAGACGCTTGACCGGGGCCGGCAGCGGCGCGCGAGGCTGCGTCAGGTAAGCCACGATGGTATGGGGGCCGCCCGCGAGCGGCCGCATGGCGATCTCCAGCTTGCGTGCCGCGACGATCCGCGACAGGGCCGCGAAGCCGATGCCGTAGCCCGCGCTGACCACGACCGCCATCAGCTCGAAGGAGCGCACCCGCTCGGCCACCTGGAGCGTGGGCGCCGCCGATGCCAGCAATGCCTCAATCTGCTGACCCACGGTGCCGTAGCATTCCGGATGCCAGAGAATCAGGGGATACTTTGCAGCGTCTTTGAGAGGGATCTCGGGGAACGCCAGCAGCGGCGAGAGCAAGGGGACGGCCACGGCCAATTCGTCCTTCCACAGCGCGAGGCTGTCTTGTGGGAGGGGCTGCTCACCGCTCGCAAGGGACAGACCGAGGCTGAGACAATAGCGGCCGTCCTCCAGACCTTCTAGCCGCTCTTGCTCGGTGGTTTCGACCAGCCGTACCGGCGACTTGGGTTCTTCGGCACGCTGTCTGGTCAGTACGGCCGCCAGCGCAGGCGGCAACGGGCCGCTGGGAACAGCGATCTGTAGTGGGGCTGCGGTAGGGTCCAAGGACATGGTGTCGTTCCCTTATGCGAAGCGTGAGTGCTCTGGCCGAAATACTAGCACCATGAGTTAAATTTACCGTGGTTTATATTCACCCCATCCGCAACGCTTCTGTTGATGCAGAAGCGATCCATGCGGCAGGGCCGGCCAACAGGCTCAACCACCTACGAAGCGGAACCTGCGCGGGCATTGATCGCTCTCATATGGGCAAGATCGAACGCGGGGAGCACATGCCTACCCTGGCGATTATCTTGCGGGTCGCCGAAGCCTTGGGCGTTACGTCGGCTCTGCTGATGGCGGAAACCGAAGAGAACTTGAAGTCGCTGCGAGAACCTCCCGACACTAAAGATTGAATGTACTCCAGCGGATTCTCGAAATCATGCTAGTCGCCACTATTTTGATGCAGGGTTAGGTAGGGGTTGTTGGGCGGAAGTTCGTTGAACACCGATTGCGGGTCCGCCAGCAGATAGCCATGCAACCGGCGCGACTTGCGCGGCCCGGTCACGTCGCAGGTCCAGATGTTCAAGCCGCTGGCGTGCTTGCGGTGAAGCTGGAGACGCTCGAACCGTTTCTGCGCCCATTGCCAGTCCTGCAACTTCTCTTGCTTCGCCAATGCGGCAATCTGCGGGTACCCCTGGACATAGCGCTGAAACACCCCTGGACTGACCAGGTAGGCGGTGTCGTCCAAGGTATGCACCAGCGCTTTCGCATCGTTGATGATGAGCTTGCGCGTGGCGATGCCATCTTTCAGCCAGGTCAGGAAATGCGCCGCAGAAGGCTGCGTCGGGGCGGCAGGCGGATGATCCGGTGGAGCGGCGGGCGGTGCTTCGATCCGCTCGGGCGGCATCACCGGCGGCGTGTCCACGGTGTCTTCCGTGGGCGTACTGACAGGGATCACTTGTGTGCCGAACATCGACAGCAGATCCTCCATCGCATCGGGTTGCACGTGCGCGGTAGCGACAGGTGATACAGCCAGCGGTGCAGATGGCATGGTGGTGGCCGTCACAACCAACGCGGCCGGTGTGGTGGGTTCCGCCGGCGTTGCCTTGACCGGAGCGGCGTCGGTGCTTTCGTCGGCGGCGGACACCTCGGGCACGACGGTGCCCGTGAACGCTGCCGGGCGCTCGTTCGCCTCCCAGATCAGCGCCGGTGACAGCCGCAGCAGCGTGAAACTGTGTGACCAGCCTGATTCGCTGGTGACGGTGGCTTTCCAGATGGCCTTGCCCTCCGGGGTCGGTTGCAGCACGCCATGATCCTGCAGCACGTTGAACAACGCTGTGTTGCTGGAAGGGATGCCCTCGATACCCTGAGACAGCAGGTGCGCGCGCAGTTTGTCGGAGCAGGTCTTGCTTACCAGCCACAAGGCATCCTGCGTCAGCCAGCCGTCCGACGCCTGGGGCTGGTTCAGCTTCAACTCTTCCTTGAGCAGGTAGCTCAGGCCGTCCACGAGCTTGCGCTGCAACGCGTGTTTCGGCGCCGCCATGGCGCGCGACGGATCGCCGCCGAGTTCCTGCGCCACCGATGCCCGGTCGGCCTGGACGACCAGCTCGCCCAGCATGCCGGCATGCTCGTACTGGCCGGCCAACACGTACAGCAGCGAGGCCCACAGGGCGGGATAGCCGCTGAGCCAGTCGAGGATGCTGCGATCGAGCACCTGGCCGTAGAGCAGTCCCGTGGCTGCGCCGTGCAGCCGGTATTCCCGGTCTTCCCGGAAGCGGAAGCGGTAGGGCCGCGTCAGCGGCCCATGCCACGGGTGCCAGACCTTGCCGTCCTCGTGCTCGACGTGGAGATCGACGGCGATCTTGCCGACGTCGTGGAGCAGCGCCGCATACGCGATAGCCGCCGTCCAGGCCTCGGCCTGCGCCGCCTGGTCTTCCGGTGTTGCCCCAGCGGGCAGCAGATGGGACTGCCGCAGCTTTAAGGCGAAGGCAACGATTTCCAGTCCGTGGTCGAGCATGCCGCCGAGGTAGGCGTGGTGGTGGCTCTCCGAGGCCGGGAACTGTTGCACCAGTTCCGCATAGCGCTCCAGCGGCGCGCCGTACAGCGTGGCGAACTGCCTGCGCGAAAGCGAGGTGCGCTGCCAGATGTGATCCAGCAACTTCCGTCTGCGCGGCGTTGCCAGCAAGGACGCGGCCGACTCTGGCCGCGTCAGCCCTTTGGGCAGTTCGACAGATACCGGGGCTTGCGCCGGCATCGGCCGTTTTCGCTGGAACAGTGCAAACATCCTCATCGCCTCAAGTACCGGGTGGAGCGGCCTTTTCCTTTTCCAGGTAGGGCCTTTCCCCTTGATGCCATTCCATTGTCCTTTACCCCTTGCTAAGCCATTTGTATAGCGCTGCATAGATAGCAAGGCCTTCCATCGTCAATGCGCTATGGCAGGTGCCCCTTTGTTGCAGGGAAAAACAGGGGTGGCCGAGCACCCGGTGCGCGCGAGGTGACATTGGAAAGTCGAAATATCTCTGGAATATCCAGTGTTTCCGGTTGTCACGGCAAATGACCGTGTGCAATCCTTGCCCCGCGCTGCATATCGGCGCCGGGTGTGAGAACCCGAATTGATACCAGCGGGTCGCGTTATGGCGATCCGTAGGGCAGGCGTTCGCGTCTGGCCGGTCTGGTATCAGCCGGTTTCTCACCCCTGCGGGTCGCCGCCATCCCTCTCTGGCGGTGGCAAAGTGAGCTCGATCAGGGGTTACGATGACATGGAACGGTCAAATGACCAGACTAAACCAAGCATTTACGCCGAGACGGCGTATCAACTCATTCTTTCCGGTGTGAATCAGTTCCAGTCCGAGGAAGATCAGCGACTGTTGCTGGATTCGCTCTTATGCCAGTGCGCGGTGTTTGCCCGCCTACTGGGAGGCGAGCAGGCATTTCACGACTTGCTGGGCCGGTTGAAAACCATCGACTTCGACGCCGAGTTTGAAGAAGCCCACGATCATGTTCACTGAGGTCTGGCACTGAGCGGTTTTCCCGATCTGGATCGCTTGCAGAGATCGGCGTTTGCGCGAAGCCACTTTCGCAAAGCCGGCATCGAGTGCGTCAGCCTGAGCGGCGAAATCCTGGGGCCGGCGGTTGCGGAAATCGCGCAACGAACATGCTGTAGGGGCGGCAACCGACCGGTGCCATTTAAAAGCGGGCACAAACGCTCCTTCATTTCATCTTGACGAAGTAAGGAAAATTCCTTACCATTGGGTCAAGTCAATGATTAGGAGCGCGACATGCCTGCCATTCATGAAGTTGCCACGCTGACCTCCAAGGGCCAGATCACGCTGCCCAAGCCCATCCGGCAGGCGCTCGGCGTCGATGCGGGTGGCAAGCTTGCGTTCGACCTGCGGGGCAGCGAAGTCGTCGTCACCCGCGTCGATGCCGAGCACGAGGACCCTGCCATCGGCGGGTTCCTGAGCCTGCTGGCCCGCGACATTGAAGCTGGCCGGAACGTCCAGGGTCTGCCCGAGGATCTGGCTCGTGCCATGCTGGCGCACGCTGGTGATGGCGTGAACCTGGCCGAAGAGATCGACGGGGAAGTGGAACTCTGATGCAACGGCATGGCTGGGCGCTGCTGTTCCACGACTGTGTGATCGAGCAGTTGCAGAAACTGAATACGGCCGCCAGGCGTGCGCAGCAGAATGACCCGGAGGGCTTCGAGTCCAACGCCAACGTCAAGATCTTCCGGGCTTTGAGCCAGTTGATGCTGGACGTGGTACCAGGCGATCCGGCCCGCGACGAGTACCGCCAGGGCAATACTTTGGGGCCGGCCCACCGCCATTGGCGGCGGGCCAAGATCGGACGGCGGTTTCGGCTGTTCTTCCGCTATGACTCCAAGGCGAGGGTGATCATCTACGCCTGGGTCAACGACGAGCAGACGCTGCGGTCTTCGGGCAGCAAGTCGGACCCCTATGCGGTGTTCGAGAAGATGCTTGGTCGGGGGAATCCGCCTGACGACTGGAACGCATTGATGCAGGCAAGCAAACAGGATTGGAGCTAAACCGTGGAATAGCCGGACCACACCCTACAACAGGTGACGCCATGAGCACGAAGACCCGTATCAGCATTGCAGAACGCCTCGGCCGCTGGCTTGGCCGAGGCTGGCGGGGTTACGAGCGCTGCGAACGGAGCGTGGTTTGCTGGATGGCATCTATGGGGATGCCGGGAGCTTTGGCCGCGGGCTTGCCATGGGTGGTCAGACTGACGATCTTGGCGTTGCTCGTGTACATCGCCTTCTGGCTTGCGTTGCTACTGGTATTCCTGGTGTTTCTTGCGCGAGGTTACGAGCACGTCGATTTGACAGTGCCCGAAGCGGAGTGGCGACATGGACATGCCGGATTCGGTCTCTACTCCAGCGACGGGTGTCGCATCGATCCGCACGACCCCAATGATCCCGATAACACCTAGCCCCTCATCGAATGCATATGAGGGATGATTCTGGAAGGCATGCCTGCGCCGCCATTGGGTGCGGCTATTATTTCTTCTTGCTAGGTGTCGATGCCCACTTCATTGCATTTCCGAATGCCAGGTCTCCTGCCTTGCCCCCAGCGGCCTTGGCCCCATCGGTTCCGCCCACAAGACCCTGCAACAGATTTCCGACGGAGTAGCCTGCCCAGCCCAGGGCCGTTACCCAGAACAGGGGCAGTACGATAAACATCGTTGCCATTACGAAGTTGAGCAGCATGTCGCCGAAAGCGTTGTTCAGGCCCATCACCGGGTCGAAGTTGGTATGCGGTCGGTTCCATCCCCATCCCCATCCCCATCCGTAGAGCGCATCCAGAATCGTGCTATCGACCCAGCGTGCCAGTTGGAACCAGAAGTCGACGAAAAACAGAGCTAACTGCACCAGCGATACCGTCATCACCGTCTTGAGGTTGTAGGTGCCGGCCACGAGCACCAGCGGCATGCAGATGACCAGGGCCATCTTCAGGAGCGATAGCACCATCGGCAATGCCTGGCGTACCGCGTCCATGGCCGGGAAGTAGCCCAGTGAGCCAATGGCCAGGCCGACATCGCTGGCTGCGCGCGTGATGATGTTCGGGTCAGTCTTCTCGATCTGGCCGCCGTAGTCGGTATAGACCGAGCCCTGGTTGAGCTTCTGCTGGCGCGGCGAAGCGATGGCACGGATCACCGAGTCATCGACCTCCGTGCGGCTCAGGAAGCCGGCCCAGCCGGCAAGGCGGTTGAGCATACTGGGATCAACCTGCGCGAGCAGGCGGGCGCGCAGCCCGTTGCCGCCGTCGCTCCACCACTGGCGGCACGTGGGATAACCCGCCCCACTCGGCACCTGCGCGAGGCCGGCGTCCCGGCTGCTGTCATAGGCCCAGCCGTCGCGCGGCGTCTTAGCGCGGTAGGTGTCGTAGTAGCCGGAGGTCCCGACGAAGAAGTTCGAGCCAATCCAGGTGACGTCGTGCATCTGGGCCTCATCGAGATCCGGGCGGCTCATGAACAGCTTGGCGCGCGCCGGGCCGTAGCAGTCGTGCGTGAAGTCCGCGACTTCCTGAGCGAGCACCGGGTCGTCGATGCGCGTGGCGTTGATCTCCATCCTGATCTGCCGAAGGTCGGTTCCGCAGGGAATCGCCGCCACCGAAGCACCGGTGATGGCGCGCGAGAGCGCGTGCATGAACGCCCACCAGACGGGCACCTTGGCGCTCTGGTTGTTAAGGGTCGAGAAACGATTGGCTCCAGCCGGTATCGGATGGCTGGGGAACGCTTACCTGGCATTGCGCCGAGCGCGCCTGGTCGTACTTGATCGTGTTGAGGTCCACGTCGATGAAGGGGATGCCCGCGAACATCACCACGACGATCGCCACCCAGACGCGATTCTCGATGCGCGCCGAGGACAGCACGCCCTTGTTGCCTTCGTCGGCGCCCTCGGCGCGGGCCTTGAGCCATTCCTGGATGATGATCGCCACGAAGGGAATGGCGAACACGCCGCTGGACACGAGCACCGCCCAGATGCCGTTGTGGACCACCCACGACACGAGCGTCAGGTAGTACTCCAGGTAGTCCGTGGTGAAAAGCGTCATCGTCCTGCCTCCCGCTATGCCGCCTGCGCGAGCAGGCTGACTTCGAGGGCCACGATCGCCGTTGCCCCGGCNTCGCCGCGGACCAGGCGGCGCCGTGCCTCCACGCCTGCCTCGCGTGCCAGCAGGCGGCGGCGCATCCACAGCCAGCCGTAAGCGGTCGCACCGTACAGGCACAGGCGCCAGGCCAGGAAGTAGCCCGCGGCATCGGCTAGCCAGCGTTCCCAACCGATGATGCTGCCGAGGAAGTAGATCCCGGCGACGTTGGCCGCCACGGCGG